>JBGUWA010000096.1:0-13956 GCA_045220635.1 Candidatus Alloenteromonas sp.
TCAAAGAAGAACCCGTTCCCGTTGAGGTAGCCCCTGCAATAGAGCCCGTTCCCGAACCAGAACCTGAGCCTGAGCCCGAGCCCGCTCCTGCGCCAAAGCAAGAAGCGGTGGATTATTCCGCGCTTAATGGTCTTTCTGATGAAGCGCTCAATTTCGACGAAGAAGAGGATTTTGCCACGATTTCCACGCAAAACCCCAGCGAATCTTTCGTCGAGCAAGCAAAACCCGCACCTGCTCGCGCGCAAGAACCCAAACCTGAGCCCGAACCCGAACCGGTCGTAGAAGAAGCGCCCGAGGAATCGGAAGAGCCCGATATTCTCCTTACGGACAGCGACGATGACGACGAAGAGCCCGAAGTCAAAGATCTTGAAGACGAGCCGGAAGAAGACGCGGCAGATGCTCCTGGCGATGGCCGTTCCATGATTGAAGAAGACGCGGCGTATTATCGCGAAGAAACCGAAAAGCAAATGCTTCGCCAGTACGAGGAAATGCAAACCTGGAAAAAAGAGCAGGAAAACCGCGAACGTGTCTGGACCAAAGGCAATTACACGGCCTTGAAGTCCATCGATGAGATTTTCAAAGTGCCCGTGGGCAACGTCGAATTCGAAGGCGAAGTCTTCCAAGTCAAGTTCAACCTCCGCAACGGCCGCGCTTCCAATAACTTCTCCATGGGTGACCCCACCAACGCGGTCAACCTGAAGGTATTCGAAGGCAAAATCCATCGCGACGAAATCGAAAAGATCCAACCAGGGCAAAAATATCGCATTCGCGGCGCCATCGACACCGACAAATTCACTCGCCAACGCATGGTGGTCGTTCACTTCATGAACAAGTTGCCCGCCAAGGTGTTCCGCCAAGATAGTGAACCCAAAAAGCGCGTCGAACTCCATTTGCACACCAACATGTCGACGATGGATGGCGTGCAGAACTTCCAAGATTTCTATGATGCCGCCAAGGAAATGGGCATGACCGCAATTGGTCTTTGCGACCATGGCGCCGTGCAATCCTTCCCCGCCGCCCAAGTCGCGCACGATAAACACGCCAAAGCGTTAAAAGACGCCGGCTCCAGCGATAAGCCCCTAAAGATTCTTTATGGCTGCGAGATGTACATGATTGAGGATCGACTCCATCCGATCATGAATCCGGCCCCGATTCCCCTCCGTACCGCCCGGTATTGCGTATTCGATACCGAAACCACCGGTCTATCTTCCCGTCACGATAAGATCATCGAATTTGGCGCGGTCATCGTCGAAAACGGTCGTATCGTCAAATCCTTCGGCACGTTAATCAACCCCCAATGCGATCTTTCGGAAGCCGAAGGGGCGTTACGCATCAACAAAATCGACCCCAAAGATCTTTTGACTTCGCCGACCTTCGAGCAAGTCTTGCCAAGAATCTTGGAGTTCTTCGAAGGCGCGATTCTCGTCGCCCACAATGCCAACTTCGATATTGGCATCTTAAACACCGCTTTGGCGGAGCTAGGCAAGCCGCTGGTCAATAACCCCGTCATCGATACGGTCGCTTTGTCTCGATATCTATTCCCTGCCGCAGCGAGTCACCGCGAAGGCGCGTTGCTCCGTCGTCTTGGCTTAAACGAAGCTTATGACGATGACGAAGCCCACCGCGCGGAATACGACGCTCGCGCGTTAAGCGAAGGCTGGCAAGAGATTTCCTATCGCTTGGAACAATCTCACCCGGGTATCTGCCATGCCGATTTGGCAAACCTCGTGATTCCGAACCCCAATAAGATGGAAAAACCCGCCGCGGATTCCCCCGAAGCGCCCTTATTTGACAAAATCAACGAGGATTACCGTCAACTTTGCCGCCACTTGCATGACCATCACATCACCATCTACGCCAAAAACAAACAAGGCGTGAATGAACTCTTCTATTTGGTCACCGAATCCTTGACCACCTATATGGCCCGTGTTCCGAAGATTCCGAGAGAAGTGTTGGAGCAGCATCGCGATAACCTGCTTTTCGGCTCCGCTTGCTTCAATGGCGAAATCTTCGACCTCGCTATGACCCGTAACCGCGACGACCTCGTCAAGGCGATGGCGTTCTATGACTTCATCGAAATCCAACCGTTGGAGAACTATTCCTATCTCATCAATATGGATCGTATCGCCAGCAAAGAGCGTTTGGTTACTTTGCTCCACGACATCGTCGAGGCGGCGCGAATTGCCGGAAAACCGGTCGTGGCTACGGGTGATGCCCATTACGTTGAACCGCAAGATAAGATCTATCGTGATGTTTTCATCGCCGCGAAAGGCATTGGCGCCGGTTCGCATCCTTTGTTCCCGCCTGCCCGTGACCGCATGCCGTATTTCGAAAACCCCGACCAGCATTTCCGTTCCACGCGAGAGATGCTTGATTCGTTCCGGCAGTGGACCAGCGAAAGCGACGCCTATGAATTCGTCGTCACCAATTCCAATCTCATCGCCGATCAAATCGAGGACAACATCGTCATCGTCGACGATAAGACGTTCACTCCTGACGCGAACTTGCCCAACTCGGAAGATAAGATCCGTAATCTTTGCGAATCCAACTTCCATAAGAAATACGATTATCTCTATGGCGATGATGACCCAAGCGTCCTTTCGGCCATCGACTTTGCCTGGCAAAGGCTTCAACGTGAGCTTCGCGGTATCATCGGCTCGGGTTACGCGGTCACCTATTACATCGCCCACCGCCTGATTCAACTAGCCAATGCCGAACCCGAACACTTCATCGTTGGTTCCCGTGGTTCGGTCGGCTCTTCTTTCGCCGCGACCATGGCGGAGATCACCGAGGTCAACGCCTTGCCCGCGCATTATCATTGCCCGCATTGCCATTTCCTCGAATTCCAAGATACGCAGAAATACCGTTCGGGTTATGATTTGCCCGACCGCAAATGCCCCAAATGCGGACATGACCTGGAAACCGATGGCCAAAACATTCCCTTTGAAACCTTCCTTGGCTTCAACGCGGACAAGGTTCCTGATATCGACTTAAACTTCGAAGATGAATCGCAGCACCGCGCCCACGACTATTGCCGTCAGCTTTTAGGCGCCAATAACGTCTTCCGCGCCGGCACGATCGAAACGGTCGCCGAGAAGACGGCGTTCGGCTACGTTCGTGGCTATTTCGAGAAAATCGGGCGGGATTTGTCGGGGATTTCGTCGCAATACATCGCTTATATCGCCTCCCATTGCCAAGGCGTCAAACGCACGACAGGCCAGCATCCGGGCGGCATCGTTGTTATCCCCGCGGATAAATCGGTCTTTGATTTCACGGCGGTTCAACACCCCGCGGATGATATCAATTCGGATTGGCTTACGACCCATTTCGACTTCCATGCGTTGCATGACGAGGTTTTGAAACTCGACATCCTTGGTCACGTTGACCCGATGGCCATGCGTTATTACCGTGACCTCACCGGCTTAGCCATCGAATCGATTCCGATGAACGATCCGAAGGTTTTGTCGTTGTTCTCTTCCAATAAGGAACTAAAGATGCATCGCAACTATTTGAATTACGATACCGGCGCGGCGGCCCTTCCCGAATTTGGCACCACGCAGGGCATGCAGATGCTTTCGACCATCCGTCCGAAAACCTTCAACGACTTGATCATCATCTCTGGCTTGGCCCACGGCACCAACGTTTGGGCGGGCAACGCCGAAGACCTAATCAAAGAAGGTAAGAGCATTAATGAGATTATCGGTTGCCGCGACGAAATCATGACCTATTTGATTTCGATGGGACTAGATTCCTCTTTGGCTTTCGGCATCATGGAAGGCGTCCGTAAAGGCAAGAAGCTCACGTCCAACCAAGAAGCGGAAATGCGCGCCCATGGCGTTCCGGAATTCTATATCGATTCCTGCAACAAGATCGCTTATTTGTTCCCACGCGGCCACGCCGTCGCCTATGTCACCATGGCGGTTCGCGTCGCTTATTTCAAACTCTATTATCCGTTGGAATTCTATGCCGTCTTCTTCTCCATCCGCAGCGACGACTGGGATATCAAGACCATGATCGAAGGGGAAGATTCGGTCATTGCCAAAATCAAGGAATGGACGCCGCGCATGCATGACCGCGAAAACCCGCTTTCGACGAAGGAAACCAAGCAATATAAGACTTTGCTCATCGCGCTTGAAATGTTGGAACGTGGTTATAAGTTCGCGAATATCGATTTGTATCGCTCCGACTACAAGATGTTCGTCGTCGATCATGAAAACAAAGCCCTCATCCCACCCTTCTCCGTCATCGATGGTCTTGGCTTAAGCGCGGCGAAGTCGATTTGCGAGGCCCGCGAAGAGAAAAACGAGTTTGGAGAACCGAAGCGCTTCATCTCCAAAGAAGACTTGCTCCAACGCACAAAACTCAGTTCCGCATTATTAAAGAAACTCGAAGAACTAGGCGTTTTGACCAATTTAAGCGAAACGAATCAAGTTAGCCTATTTGAATTCATTTAGTAAGCGGTATATAATCCTGCTCGCCTGTTCTAGGCATCGGGACGTAGCACAGCTTGGTAGTGCGCTTGGTTCGGGACCAAGAGGTCATGGGTTCAAGTCCCATCGTTCCGACCATTTCTGCGCTTGTAGCTCAGTTGGATAGAGCATCTCCCTCCTAAGGAGAGGGTCGTACGTTCGAGTCGTATCAAGCGCGCCAATCCAAATTGGCATTTCACTCGTTGAGATGCTTTTTTGTTATATTAGGAAACGAAAAAAGAAGAAGGGGAGGAAGGATGATCAACGAAACGGATTTCGATTGGGCCCAAATCGAAGTAGGATCGGCCAAATACGATTATTTGATGAAACGATTCTTAACGACCGACGTTTCAAAAGACGAAGACTTTCAACGACGCTTCACCGGTTTTTATCGCATTCGCCGCAGCAAAGATCGCTTTCTATGTAAATACTATGCCTACATGGAATCGCTAAAAGGAAAAGAAGTGTCGTTTGGAGAGGTCATCCGAACGATTCACACCTTCCTTGGCACCATCGAACCCTCTTTCTCTTCCAAACTATTGGCCACCTTGAACACAAATCTTCCCGTTTGGGATCAATATGTTTTGTCTAACATCGGCATCGATGCCCCGAGCCAATATGACAAGACGGTTGAAAAGTGCATTGCCGTTTATCAACGCGTCGTCGCTTGGTATAACCGCTTTCTTCGCACCGAAGAAGCGAAAGAAATGGTGAGCTTTTTTGATCGGAAATTGCCGCAATTCAGACATTTCTCCCCGCTAAAGAAGATCGATTTGATGTTCTGGCAAAAGCGGTAAACCTTAATTTATCTTTCGCGTACGCATTATAGGCGCGTATACTAATCGCAACCGATAGTTGCGCCCTTGCAACGGCGGTTTGCTTGCCCAAAAACAGAGGGCAAGAGACAATTACCTCGCGACGAAAGGATAAAATCATTATGACTATCGAATTAGGAAATCGCTTGGCCTCCTTACGTAAAGAAAAAGGATACAGCCAAGAAGAACTCGCAGAAAAACTCGGCGTTTCCCGTCAGGCCGTCTCGAAATGGGAAAACGGCGAAGCTAGCCCCGACACCGCCAACCTCATTGCCTTAGCCGAACTTTATGACATCAGCTTGGATGAACTCGTTGGCAAAGCCCCCGCGGGCAGCTCCAAGACGGAAGAAGTTGAAGGCGAAGTGGTGGATAGCGTTGTTTCTGAGCCAGGCTCCTTCGAGGAAAAAGAAGAGAGGAAAGCCGAAAAGCATCTCCCCCGTGGCGCCGTGGCCATGACCGTGATCAGCAGCGTTGGCTTCCTTCTTGCCATCGTTGCCTATCTCATCGTTGGCTTTACTTGGCCCGGTCCTACCGGTGGCCTTGGTTGGGCTTGCGGATGGATTCTCCTCTTGCTCCCGATCATCATCTCCGGCACCGTTTCGGCGATTGCGACCCGTCACTTCAACCGCTTCCCCATCGCGGTGCTTGTGGTGGCCGTCTTCTGCGGCATGGGCATCATCGGCAACGCCTATGGCTTGAATCTCTGGCATCCCTACTGGGTCATGTTCTTCTTGATTCCCATCTATCACGCCATCTTCAGCGCGGTTGATCTCTCGCTTAGGAATCGCCGTTAAAACTCGCAAAAACCCCATCAATTTCAAAAATAGACCCCGGAATCCTCTTGATTTCGACTCTAGGCACCCTAGTAAAGAAAAGAATAAATATTCCTTGAAGAGTATTTCGACGCGGTATATATTATGTGGGCACTTCGGTGCACACATGGGCCTTTAGCTCAGTTGGGAGAGCGCCTCCATGGCATGGAGGAGGTCATCGGTTCGAGCCCGACAAGGTCCACCAAATTGCTATGATAACCGTCCAAATGGGCGGTTTTCTTTCATTTCATCAGATGGCGATATGTTTACCACAGTATACAAAATGATATAATGTGGGTGGTATGAAGCTCTTTCATGGCAGTAAAAGGATTCTTGAAAACCCCGTCGCTGGAGGATCTAATCCCCATAACGATTACGGCGCTGCGTTTTACGTTACCTCGAATTTGGATTCTGCGAAGGAGTGGGCGTGCCGAAACGACTCCACTGGTTACGTCAATTCATACGAATTAGATCCAAATGGATTAAGCGTTTTGGATTTAACGGACCAGAAGCAATACTCTGTCTTGCATTGGGTTGCGTTATTGCTCAAAAACAGAGAGCTCGAACCGAGTTTCCTCCGGTCCTTTGCTTCTCGCGTCGCTTTTCTTGAGGAGAAGTATTCCATCGATGCGCAACGATACGACCTCATCAAAGGCTTCCGAGCGGATGATGCCTATTTCCGTTTCCCTTTGGATTTCGTGCGTGGGAACCTTACGTTGCAACAACTCGAACGCGCGTTTTCCCTAGGCGATCTTGGAATTCAATACGCTTTGCTTTCGGAAAAGGCCATCAAAAACCTCCGCTTCCTGGGCTTTGAGGAAGTTTCTCGAGACTATATCGGCAGGTATTACGGCAATATCGAAGCCGCGACCAAGATCTATGATTCGCTAAATCGCGACGAAGATGGAGTTCGCGTCATGGATTTGATGAGGGAGCATCGATGATTTACGCCTCGGATGACATCATTCAATCTTATGTCGAAACCCTTGCCTGTCTTTTGTCTTATGGCAACCAGCAACGCTTTTCCTCCTCCTTCGTTGAACGTTCCATCGCCTATTCGCAACCTTTTTCCGAACTTGAAAACGGCAACTCTCGCATGTTGGCGTTTTCATCCTCGCGGCAAATCTGCCTTGAGGTGTTCTCTGGTCCTTCGCCCACGTTCAAAGGCGACGAAATCTATACCGACTTTGGCTGGATTGCCCAGACGTACATTCGTTTATTCCTTCAGCATCGCCCGATGACCTTCGAATTCCTCTTCTTGGCCTTTCCTTTATCGGAGATGGTAGAAAAATATCCTTTGTTCCACGAAATGGATCATTCCCAAATCGAAGAGGAATATCGAAATCGAACCCAATATTCCAAGTTAGACGTGATTTTGAAACGGCTAAATATTTCCACATCGCGTTTGGCCCAAGACACCGGCATCTCCGTGTACACGATTCGCTCGCTCCGTTATGGTTACCGCCAAATGGGCAAAACCGAGGCCGAAACGGTCATTAAAATCGCGTCTTATCTCGGAATTAAGCCATTATCTCTTCTTTGATTTCAAAGAACCCTTTTTATTTTCGTTAAAGACGCAACCCACAGTTGCGGAGTATAGTTAAAAAATCAACTACAAAGCGGTGGAATGCGCTGCATAGGGAGTTTTTAATTTAGGAGGACAAAAACCATGAACGAAACCAAGATCGGACAATTAAGAAAAGCCAAGGGAATCTCGCAAGAGCAACTCGCGGAAATCCTCAACACCACCCGTCAGGCGGTGTCGAAGTGGGAACGCGGCGATTGCTATCCCGACATTGATCGCCTAAAAGACCTCGCGGTGTTTTTCAACGTCTCCATCGATTACCTTCTCGGCCATGACGTCGAGGCGATTTCGGTGAATCGCTTCATGGAACGGTTGGAGAAGGCGGCTGAAGAGAAGACATTCGACGTCTCCTTGGAGGAAATCCGTCTCGTCGTCTCCACCAACAGCAACAACTTCCGTTTGCTTTCCGGAGCGATTGAATATCTGATGTTTTATTGGCAAAGCCATCCGGACATGAGAGTCCCCGATGCCGTGATTGAATACGGCAAAAAAGCTCTTCTTGTTTACCTTCCCGATAGCGGCGTCACCATCAATAGCATTCAACGCGTCATCGCCGCCGCCTATATGATGAAAGACGATTTTGAGTCCGCCTATCGTTATCTTACGGACAACCACGTTCAAAACGCCGAAGAAATGCTCGTGGAATGCCAGCTTGAACTTGGTCAAGACGAAGAAGCCTCGGAAACGGCCTCTTCCATCTTCCTTAGCGGCTCTTCGTTGATCGTCAACGGCCACTTGGTCCAGCTTCGTCTATTGCTCAAGGACAACAAAGTTGAGGAAGCATATGACATGGCGGATTGGAGCATTTCCTTTCTCGACTCCATCAGCAAACGCGAGGACTTTTTCCTCGATGCCAAATGCTTTTTCCATTTCCTTCGCGCGGTTTGCCAACGTCAGCTTCAACTCGACGCGACGGAATCGATTCGCTTCATCAGAGAAAACCATCGGAATATCCACGCATCCAAGGATGATTCCGAAGGCATGCGCTTCTACTACAACAAGAAAATCGTCTTCCTCACGTTGTTGAAGGACATAAAGGAATACCTAGAGGTAAAAATCCTTCCTTTGCTAGAAAAAACGGAGGTTTATCCCGTTTGCAAAGCCGTATTCGAAGAAATATGTAAGGAGTGAAAACCATGGATGAGATGCCAACAGCAAAACCGAAGAACGTCTTCCGTAACCGCAACTTCACATTGACCTTTTTGGGTGCCTTGGTATCCAACGTCGCCTCGCTTTTCTATTCCTTCGCCGTCAGTTTCTACATCTTGCAAATCACGGGGAACAATGCCTTCCTCCAAGGACTATACCTTGCGGTAGGGGGAGCGACGTTTTGCGTCGTCACTTTATTCGGAGGCGTGATTTCCGACCGCTTCAACAAGGCCAAGATCATGTACATCTGCGACTATCTCAAAGGTGCAGTCATTATCGGGTTCACGTTGCTTTTGATGTTCGCCATCAAATCGGAAACGGCGCAAGTGGTGGGCTTATTCGTGGTGGCGGTGCTCTCCAACGCCATCGCGGGCATCTTCACTCCCGCCTCCGCGGCCTTATTGCCCCAAATCGTGGAAGAAGAATCCTTCCAACAGGCGCAATCCTATTTCTCCATCCTCAATAGCTTCCAATCCATCGTAGGCATCGTCCTCGCTGGCGTGCTTTACACGATGATTCCAATTAACGTGCTTTTCTTCATCGTCGGGGGTTGCTATATCCTCTCCGCCATATCAGAGATGTTCATCCGTTACCAAAGCCAGCACGAAAAACGCGACGAGAAGCTCACCATCAAAGCGGCGTTTAAAGACATTGGCGATGGATTCAAATACATGGCTTCCATCAAAGCGTTGCTCATCATGATGATCTGCATCTTGTTCATCAATTTCTTCTTTGCCCCGGTCACGGACAACTTCTTGCCCTATTTCGTAGCCACCGACGTCGCGGGAACCAATTATTTCTTCCACGAAACCATGGCCCCAGAAATGTGGAGCTCCTTCTTCAACGTCGCCTTTGGCGTGGGCTCACTCATCATGGGCATCGTCTTATCCACGCTTCCCCAAATGAAGAAGTGCAACGTCTCGGTCCGGTATTCCCTATTAGGAATCGCGATCTTGATGGGGTTTGCCGCGATGTTCTATGGCTTCTACCGCGCCGGATATATTGGAATCAACCCTTTATTGATCATCGATCTATGCCTATTCTTTTTCATCGGCGTTTGCATCGTCTTGGTCAACGTGCCTTCTTCCGCGGCGATGATGCGCATCGTCGACAAGGACAAATTCGGCAAAGTCACCAGCGTCATGAGCATCGGCTCTCAAGGCTTGATTCCGATCGGCATGCTGCTTGGCGGGGTCGCCCTCGAATACATCGGCTCGCTTGGCTTGCTCATTGTGTGCGCGAGCGGCTTCCTGCTCGCGGCGTTGGTCCTCTTCTTCAGCCGCCCCATTCGCGAATTATGAAAAAAACGCCCCTTTTGCAGACCTTTTGAAGGAAAAAGGCGAAAAGGGGGCGATCGAGGCAAGACGCTTATCGGCAGACGATGAGCAATGCGGCGGCCATGTTGCCTCGATACAAGATGCGGCCATAGAAGTCTTTGGTCGTATCCGTGGAGGCCTCGTAATGGCCAAGGTTCTTGCCGGTAAAGCTACGGACGTTGATGTCGCCGTTGCTCTCGTGGTCTAAATAACCGATGATGCTTCCCGCGAAGTCGCGGATGGTTTCTCGTTTGGACATAGGGATTATTTCCTCTCTTGCCTTTACGTTAGGACGGCTTTGCGGGGAATGCAAAGGAATTCGGACATCGCCAAAGATTTGCTTTCCCCCGGATTTGATTATCGGTAGTGGTCAATTGCAAAGCGAAAGAGGATAATGTCGCCATGAGCTCTAGGAAAACCAAAGGTTTGCTCTTTCTCCCCCTTGTTTTGGCGGGGCTATGCGCCTGCTCGGCGAAGTTTCGTTTTTCTTCTTACGTTTTCCCCGCTTTGGAAACCGAGCAATTCACGCGCGTCGAGGGCGAGAACCAGTATCGCCTTGGCTATTACCCTTCCATCCGCACCAGCCTCGGCCTGATCCGCAGCCGCTTAAGCGATCTATATTCCATTGGCAACAAACGTTATGTTGTTCCTTCCTGCGGCACCCTTAATTTGACCGTCATTCCCGTCGATTTCTCCGATTACCCGATCGAGAATTGCGGCCCGGATGCCATCGAACAGATCCGCGAGGCGTTCTTTGGGGATTCCGCCTTCAACCAGTTCTTCTCTTTGGCGGAATATTATGACCGCGCCAGCATGCACCGCCTGCAGGTCCAGGGCGAAGTGACCCCCAAGGCCTTCCGTTCCAGCGAGACCTACGCGGTTTTGAAGACGAAGAACAACGCCAGCCAAACGAAAGCGGCGTTGCTTCGCATTCACGAAGAAGCGGTGGCCTGGTACAACGAGCAAGGCTACGAACGCACCCTCGACGAACACGACCCCATCTATTTCGTCTATTCCGCGCCGTATTCGGGAATGGAGGACGGCTCTTCTTCCCGTTCCTCGATGATGTGGGCCTTCACGATCAACGAACCCGCGCCGATTTGCTGGAGCTCCTTCTACATGGCCCATCCGACGGCGGAAGGGATGATGGACGCCCATACCTTCATCCACGAATTCGGCCACATGCTCGGCCTAAAAGACTATTACGATCAGAATTCCTATAGCGACCTTTCCGCTTGCTCCCCGATGGGGCGCATGGACATGATGGATTGCTCCTTAGGCGAGCATAATCCCTTCTCCAAAATGCTTTTGGATTGGGCAAGGCCCTATATACCGACAGGGGAATGCACGATTACCCTAAAACCCTTTACCGGCAACGGTGATTGCTTGCTTTTGCCGATCGGTTCGTTTAACGAAACCCCGTTCGATGAATATTTGTTGGTCGAGTATTACGTCCCCGGCTATTTGAATTCTGCCGACGCGACCTTGCGCCCCGACCCGATGATGTCCCTTCCCAAAAATAGCGGCGTCCGCGTCTACCATGTCGATGGCCGTCTTGGTTTGTTCAACGACCGCGCGAAGGCGCCGGTGGCCTACCTCACCGAAGACGTCGATATCGGTGGCAACAACATCGACCTGTATTGCGATAACTCCGGCTACGTCCGTCAAGGCTACGCGACCAGCCAACGCGGCTTCCTCGTCCAATCTTTGCAAGCGGGGAAATCGGGCAGGCTCATCGAGAATTACATCGCCGCCGACCATGACGAAGACATCGCGGCAGGGGATAAGGTCGCCCATCTCCGCGATTCCCTCTTCGACAAAGGCCAGGGAATCGATGCCTCTTTCACCTACCTTGACCCGCATAAAACCGACGCGAAACTGACCTTTGGTTTCGAGATCACCGAGCTCTCGTTGACCTACGCGACCCTGCGTTGTTTCCCCTTGGAGCAGTAGGGGTTCCAGGGGTGCTTTGACACACCCGGAACTGTGAAATTGATTATTATCCTACTTATAGTAATAAGAGAAATTTTCGAAAATGTTTGACATTGTTTTCCGACGCGCGTATTGTCTTGCTCGGACGTAAGTAAAAGGGCGTTCTGCCCCGTTTATTTACCCCGGTGGCGATACACCGGGAATTGTGTGAAAAGAGAAAAAGGAGAAAACACATGCCAACCATTAACCAGTTAGTTCGGCAGGGTCGCAAGTCCGCGGCCAAGAAGTCCAAAACCCCGGCCTTAGGCAAGAGGTGGAACTCGCTGAACAAACGTTCGTCCAACCAGCCCTCCGCTCAAAAGCGTGGCGTCTGCACCCGTGTCGGCACCATGACCCCGAAGAAACCGAACTCCGCGTTACGTAAATACGCTCGTGTCCGCCTTTCCAACGGTTACGAAGTCACGGCCTACATCGGTGGCGAAGGACACAACCTCCAGGAGCACTCGACCGTTATGATCCGCGGCGGCCGTGTCAAAGACCTCCCTGGCGTTCGTTACCACATCATCCGCGGTACCCTTGACTGCGCCGGCATCGAAGCCCGTCGCCAAGGCCGCTCCCTCTACGGCACCAAGAAGCCGAAAGAGAGCAAATAAGGAAAGGAGTAAACCAACATGCCAAGAAAAGGTGCTGTCGAGAAACGTGATGTCCTTCCCGACCCAGTATATAACTCCAAACTCGTGACCCGCTTGATCAACCGCGTCATGTACGACGGCAAGCGCGGCACCGCCCAAACCATCATCTACAAAGCGTTCAAGGCGATCGAAGAAAAAACCGGCAAGCCCGCGACCGACGTCTTCTCCACCGCGATCAACAACATCATGCCCGAGGTGGAACTCAAGGTCCGTCGCATCGGCGCCGCCAACTATCAGGTGCCGGTCGAAGTTTCCCCCGAAAGGAAACAGACCCTCGGCCTCCGCTGGCTCGTCACCTATTCCCGTCTCCGTGGCGAAAAGACCATGGAAGAGAAACTCGCTGGCGAAATCATCGATGCCGCGAATGGCGTCGGCGCTTCCGTCAAGAAGAAGCAAGACGTCCACAAGATGGCCGAAGCCAACAAAGCCTACGCCCACTATCGTTGGTAAGGAGATCGATCTATGGCCGACAATGAATTGAATATCAAAGAAGCGGAAAGCTACGATCTCCCTCATACCCGCAATATCGGCATCATGGCCCACATCGACGCGGGCAAAACCACGACCACTGAGCGTATCCTCTATTACACCGGTCGCACCCACAAGATCGGCGAAGTCCACGAAGGCGCCGCCACGATGGACTGGATGGCCCAAGAGCAAGAACGCGGCATCACGATCACCTCGTCCGCCACGACCTGCTTCTGGAAGGGCAATCGCTTCAACATCATCGACACTCCGGGGCACGTCGACTTCACCGTCGAAGTCGAGCGCTCCCTCCGCGTCTTAGACGGCGCGGTCACCGTCCTCGACTCCAAAAACGGCGTCGAACCGCAAACCGAAACCGTCTGGCGCCAAGGCACGAAGTACAACGTTCCCAGAATCGTCTTCTGCAACAAGATGGACGCCACGGGCGCGGACTTCGATATGTGCGTCGCCTCCCTTCACGAGAGGTTGGCCGCCAACGCCGCCGCCATCCAATGCCCGATCGGCCGCGAGTCTTCCCTCAAGGGTTGCTGCGACATCATCGAGCGCAAAGCCTATATCTATGGCGACGACAAAAACGACGCTCCCACCATCACCGAAATCCCCGCCGAGCTCCAAGACAAGTGCGAACTCCTTCGCGCCACCCTTCTTGAGAAACTCGCCGACTTCGACGATGAGCTCATGATGATGGTCCTCGAAGGGG
>JBGUWA010000097.1:0-6512 GCA_045220635.1 Candidatus Alloenteromonas sp.
CTTGTTCCAAGGCGTGGGAGAAAACGTGATTAAAGATGTTGCGAGAAACCGAATCCAAGACGTCACCCTTGGTTTTAAAGTGGGCATAGAACGTCGAACGCGAGATGTTGGCCCGCTTCAAAATATCTTCTACGGAAAGATCGGCGAAGTCTTTTTCCTTAAGAACTTCGGCGAAGGCGGCATAGACCGCATTGATGGTTTTCTGAACGCGTTTATCCATGATTACCAAATAAAAATAGAACATTGTGTTCTGTAAAAGCAATATTTTCCGAACAAAAACTGCAAATTTGTTTTCTTTCAGATTTCCTTTTGCTAGTATGCAGGCATGCCTGAGGAATATGCGCGCGATTTAAAGACGGAGCAACGTCGGTATAACAACCGAAAGATGCTTTTTTTGGGCATCTTCTTTTTGTGCGCGATCCTTTTGTTTTTCCTTTCCTTGCTCGTTGGCAGTTCGAACCTAAGCTTTGGCGAATCCTTCATGGCCATCTTTGGACAAGGAACCAACATGGCAGTTCGCATCGTTCAAAACATCCGCTTGCCTCGCGCCATCGCGGCTGCAGTGGCAGGCGCAGGATTATCCATCGCCGGTTTGATGATGCAATCGACGTTAAAAAACCCGATGGCGAGCCCCTCCACGTTAGGCGTTTCTAACGCTGCGGTTTTCGGGGCGAACGTATCGATTATCATCTTCGCCGGCGGCTTCTTCTCTACGGGCAACCATGCCGATCAGTATTTTGTTTCGCCGAACCCCTTTGCGACGAGTTCCATCGCCTTCTTGTTCGCCATGGGCTCGACGTTATTGATCCTTGGCTTATGCCGCATTCGCTCTTTCGCTCCGGAAACGGTGGTCTTGGCAGGCATTGCCCTAGGAACCGTTTGGACGGCGGTTACGACGCTTCTACAGTTCTTTGCGACGGACGTGGGATTATCGAGCGCTGTTGTCTGGACCTTTGGGGATTTAGGCCGCGCAACATTCAAAACCGATTGGATCATGTTCGCCGTTGTTGCGGTAGGGGCCATTACCTTCTTTGTGCTACGGTGGCGATATAACGCGCTTGCGACAGATGAGAACGTCGCCAAAAGCCTTGGCGTACGCGTCGGCGTCTTGCGTTTCGTCTCTTTGCTTATGGCTTCGCTTATCACGGCGGTTTGCGTTTCCTTCCTCGGCATCATCGGTTTCATTGGCATCATTTGCCCCCATGCGATGCGTCGCATCCTGGGCAACGATCATCGTTTCTTGATTCCCGCCTCTTTGATTAGCGGCTCGGTCTTATTGCTATTTGCCGACATCATTTCTACGTTAGTGGGGCACGGAACCGCCTTGCCCGTCGGCGCGGTCACCGCGATTTTGGGCGGACCGTTCTTCCTCTATCTGATCTTTGCGAAGAAGGGAGGTAAAGCATGATCCGCTTTGAAAACCTCTCGTTCGCTTATTCCAAAAAGAGCGAAAACGTATTAAAAAACGTCAGTTTTGCAGTGGAATCTGGAAAAATTGCAGTGCTTTTGGGTCCTAATGGCGTTGGCAAATCTACGTTATTAAAATGCGCTGCCGGATTACTTCCCCAATATGAAGGCGATGTCTATTTAAACGAAACCTCCCTAGGTGAGATGCGCTCTTCCGAGAAAGCAAAAGCGGTGGCCTACGTGCCCCAAACCGTGTCTTTTGCTCCCATGAGCGTGTTCAACGCCACCCTTTTAGGACGCATGCCGCACTTCGGCTTGACCCCTAGCAAAGAAGACGAAGAACGAACCTGGGCCGTTCTTGAAGAAATGAGTATTGCTCCCTTAGCCAACCGCAACGTCGAAGAACTGTCCGGTGGCGAAAGACAAAAAGTCGCGATTGCCCGCGCGATAAACCAAGGGGCAAACATCGTCGTGTTTGACGAGCCTACGTCAAACCTCGACATCTCCAGCGAAATCATGGTGGCCAAAACCGTGAAGGCGCTGGCAAAGGAAAAAGGGTTAACCGTGCTAATTTCGATGCACGACATCAACTTAGCCCTATCCGTCGGCGATCAATTCGTATTCTTGCGCGAAGGCGAAGTGCTTTCCTGTGGCGATAAAGAAAGCGTGAACGAAAAAGCGATCTTTGATGCCTTTGGAGTAAAGTCGGAACGCGTCCGCGTTGGAAATAAAGACGTCATTCTTTTCGAGGAGGAGTTATGAAGAAAAGAGTTCATTTGCTGATTTTGGGTAGCGCCTTGTTGCTTGCTGCCTGCTCGGGAGCGTCCAGCTCGAGTTCGCCCGCCCCAAGTTCCGAGCCGTCATCTTCTTCCGCTCCTGCGGAAATCGAACTTACCGATAACGCAGGCCGCAAGGTCAAAATTCTGCCGGGTTCATATAAAAAAGTGGTCTGCATCGGCGCAGGCGCGCTTCGCCTTTATTCCTACGTTGGCGATACGAGTTTGCTTTCCGGCGTTGAGGACATCGATAACTCTTCGCTTTCGGAACGCCCCAAGATGTTTGATAACGCGGCTCGCCCTTATTTCATGGCCAACGAAGAGGAATTCAAGAAACTCCCCAGCTGCGGCGTCGGCGGACCCAATGCCCAAGCTGCCGAAGCAGAAAAGATTTTGACCTGCAACCCCGATATCATCATTTCCGAATACGTCGATGCGGATAAGGCCAATGCCCTTTCGGAACAAATCGGCGTTCCCGTCTTTACCGTCAATTATGGCCAAGGCGGCGTCTTGAACGACACCTTCTATGATGCCTTAACGAACTTAGGGAAGATCTTTGCCACGGAAAGCCGCGCGCAAGACTTGATCTCTTTCTACAAAGCGGAGAACCAAGCTATCTTTGACCGCACCAAAGACATCGCGGAAGCGGAACAAAAAAGCATCTATCTCTGCGGCCTTGGCAACTGGGGCACGACCAACCATCTCATGACGGCTCAGAACTACTTGCCGTTGAACAACGCCCATTTGAAAAACGTCGTCACCGGTTTAGCCACCAACGGCATCCAAGCGATTGACGAAGAGAAGTTCGCGCAGTTCACCGCCGAAGCGGAGATGATGGTCTTCGACGCCGCTGCCGTGAAAAACATCAAAGGCAAGGAAGTCGATTTCTCCGAATGCGTCGCCTTCAAGACGGGCGAAGTCTACCTCCAACTCCCCTATAACGCCTATTACACCAACGCAGAAACCGCGTTGATCAACAGTTGGTTCATCGCCAAAAGCGCCTATCCGCGTTTGTTCGAAGACATCAACATCGAGAACAAGGCCAACGAAATCACCTTGAAGATGAACGGGGTTGCCCTTTATGACAAGATGAAAGCCTTGCCCTTCTCCTATGGCGGGTACCAAAAAATCGCAAATCCGACCGAGTTCTTTAAATGAGTACGACGAATCCGATTGAATCCTTCTTCGATAAGCTTGCCGCGAATTGGGACATCAACGCCAACGACAATCTCAAAGTTGTCGGTGAATATTTAAAACGGGCTGGCATCGCCAAGGGGCAAAAGGTTCTCGACCTTGCCTGTGGCACCGGCGTCATTACGGGATTGCTTCATAGCCTTACCGAAGAAGACGTCTTAGGCCTAGACCTCTCTGGGGAAATGATCGCCCACGCCAAAACGAAGTACGCGGGAATGCCGGGCATTGAGTTCATGCAGGGCGACTTCCTTGGTTTTGAAGGTGGGCGATATGATGCGATCGTTTTATATAACGCCTATCCGCACTTCCTTGACCCTGTAGCTTTAAGCGCTTGCTTTGCCCGTCATCTAAGCGAAGACGGAATCTTCATCATCCTTCATTCTTTTGGGCGCGAACGGTTAAAGCGTCATCATGATGGCTTAGGCCCAACGATTAGCCGCGATTTGGAAGCCCCGGAAGAAGAGGCGAAATCCTTTGCCAAGGAATTCGATATTTACCTCGCGGAAGAAGACGAAAACCATTACCTGCTCTGCGGCAAACTAAAATCCAAATAAAATCGCAGTGGCTTATAACGCGTTGCTCGACAAATAGTCGTCTAGCATTTTCAGCGCGGCATTGCCGTCGTAATTAAAGAAGATTTTGGTGAAGCATGCCGCGATTAAGGGGTTGAGGTCCATGTTTTTCTCGACTGAACGAGTGTCGGTTTTGATGCCATAGCAACGCTTTTTGTTCGCATAGGCGATGCCAAGCTCGACGCAGGCTCCTTCATCGGGGACGCGGCCATCGAGGTTCATGAAGCAAATGTCGGCTTTGAGGACTTCTTGGACATCCTTTTCGAAAATCATATCGACGAGTTCTTGTTCGGTCTTGCCTTCAAGCATCGCGGCCTCATAGCCGTCGCGTTGGGGGAGGAAGACGGTGTAGTTATGCTTTTCCAAAATGTTCGTGATTTTAAGATTGAAATCCTTTTCCATCGCCGCGAACATCGGACCCGCAAGATAGACGCGCTTTCCGCTTTCTTCGGGAACTTGGGAAGTGGTGGTCGCGTTGGAAGAAGAGGAAGAGGCGTTGCAGGCGGTGCTGCAAAGCACGGTTAAGCATAGAAGCGGGGCGGCGAGTTTCAGCCAAAGCGAATTCTTTTTCATAAAAAAACTCCTTTTCGGGGGTCATAGAGACGAAAGGTCGTCTCGTTTCGCCCCATATACTACGGAGGAATCGGTGGATGTCAACGCGTTGTTGCAAGGCGACGCATTGAATTCGCTTACAAATATGTCTCACCCTTCTTTTCTTAAAGAAAAAAGGTAGAATGAGGAGAGGCTACTTATGAAAAAATCCGACTTTAAAGAAATCATCATCAAAGACAACTTTTACCAATCTTCCGCCTTCTTCCCGATGCCGTTGACCCTCATCGGCACCTTAAACGAAGATGGCACGTTAACGAGCTTTGGTTCCTACTCCCTGATCTTTCCTTATTACATCGCGGGGAAGCAATATTACGCGATGGTCTTAGAATGCCGTAACACGTCCAATACCGCGAAAGGCATCCTTCGTCATGGCAAATGCACGATCAACTTCTTGCCCTACACCAAGAAGAACTTCGCCGCCCATGTCGACTGCGGCTTCCCTGGCGATACGCCTGAGGAGAAGATGAAGAACTTCGCCTTCACGCCTGTTGATGGCAAATCTCAGCAAGAAGATCCCAATAATCGTTACCCCAAGATCCTCGACGAAGCCCTTCAGGTTTTCGAATGCACCTGGGTCAAGGAACTCGACAATGCCCAAAACGACGTGGTCCAAGACGAATACGATGGCCCATATCACGACTTCAACGGCATCACCTCGAAATTCGGCGCGCACTTTATCCTTCGCGTCGATCACATCTTGCTTAAGGAAACCTATTACGACGCCCTCGTCAATGGCGCGACCAAAGCCAACTTCTGCCCCCTTCCCACGAACTGGGGGTATCGCGATTCCAAAGATTTCTGGTGCTCGCCTTACCATAAACCCAATCCCGTCGGCATCCCCAACCGCGAAGTGGACCTTTCTTCCATCCGTTATGCCGCCGAACGCCTCAATACCGACGTCAAATTCACCGACGACGCCCTTAAGACCATCGTGAAGGTACCTAGACCTTTCTTGAAGCTCGTCCTTCAAGGCTGCGTCAAATGGGCGGACGAAAATGGCGTCAAGCTCATCACTGAGAAAGAAATGAAAATCATCTCCGATAAGCGCGCCGCGGAGAAAAAGAAGAAAAAATAGAAGGGTTTTGCATGGATTTCACGCAGCGTACCGAAATGTTATTAGGCAAAGAAGCCCTCGAAAAGCTTGCCAAATCCACCGTGGCCGTCTTTGGCTTAGGCGGTGTCGGCGGGGCCTCTTTTGAGGCTTTGGTTCGCATGGGCGTAGGAACGATTCACGTCATCGATGCGGATGCCTTCAACGAAAGCAACCTCAACCGGCAAATCCTTTCGACGCGCGAAAACCTTGGACGATTGAAAGTCGATGTGGCCGAAGAAAGGGCCCATTCGATTAATCCTGAAGCCAAAATCATCAAGCACCCGCTTTTCTATTTACCCGAAAACGCCTCGCAGATTCCCTTTGAGGCTTTTGACTTTGTCATCGACGCGATTGATACCGTCTCCGCAAAAGCGGACATCATCCAAACCTGCCATCGTTTTGGAATTCCCATGGTCAGTTGCCTTGGCTGCGGCAACCGTCTTGACCCATCCAAGCTCATTCGAACCGATTTGTTTAAAACTCAGGGCGATCCGTTAGCTAAAGTGTTGCGGAAGAAGTGCCGTGAGCTTGGTATCGACGCTTTGCCCGTGGTTTGCTCTACCGAAGAACCCATCAAACCCCAATTCAAGGTTGAGTCCGATTCGCCAACGCGTCGCGATGTGCCAGGATCGGCCTCCTTTGTTCCTCCCGCGGCGGGATATTTGCTCGCCTATGAAGCGGTGCGCCGCCTACTTGAAATAGCATAAATGCGATGGATGTTTCATAGACGCCGGCGGTAGCGTTTTTATTTTTCTTGGCAGACCCCATTGAAAAACAAACGATAATGCGACAAGATAAACTGATTATGCGTTATCGTCCGTTTTCCCTAAGCGAATACCCAAAACTCCGGCAGGAACT
>JBGUWA010000098.1:0-2057 GCA_045220635.1 Candidatus Alloenteromonas sp.
GCATCCACACCGCCGCGTTCTTAGGCTGCACTGGCTTGCGACATGTCTATTTGCACATGACCAAGGAAAGAGCCTTGAAGTACCTCCGCCGCGACGACACTTCCTTCCATGGAGTGAATTTGGAATACCTCGAATGTGTGGATGGAAAAGTGCGTATCCGCGACATAAAAATCGATAGTTTCTGCGGTTAATCTGCTTGTTTTCTAGAAAGTTCAAAAAGAAAACCACGCGGGTTTTGCGTGGTTTTCAATTGTTTTAGTCGATGTTGTAACTCTTGAGGACCTTTGTCAACGGGTGGATGGTTTTCTCGATGACGCCAGGGAGGAAGGGGTCCTTCATATGGTCTTTGGTGACCAAGGTACGGAACGGATATTTGCCGCCCATCTTGCAGAGCTTGAGGTAACGGTTCCACGCGAGCTTGTGGTCTTTGCGGTCCAAATTGAAGAACTGGAAGGCCATGACTTGCGCGAGCGTGTAATCAATATAATAGAAGGGCGATTCGAAGATGTGGCCTTGGGTGAGCCAGCGACGACCCTTGCCCAAATATTGGTTGTCGCGGTAGCACTCGCGTTTGTACGGGGTGTACTTTTCTTCTAAGCGGCACCACTCCGCGTCACGTTCTTCCGGCGTGGCTTCCGGATTGAGATAAACCCAATGCTGGAATTCGTCGACGGTGACGCCATAGGGGAGGAAGGAGATGGAGTCGGCGAGGTGGACGTAGCGATAACGTTCGGGGTTTTCGAAGAAGAGATCCATGTACGGATGGGCGAAGAACTCCATCGACATGGAATCGATTTCCGCGCCTTCCATCGTCGGGCAACGATATTCGGGGACCTTGATGTCTTTGCCCATGAAGCCTTGGAAGGAATGGCCGAATTCGTGGGTGAGGACATCCACGTCGCCAAGGGTGCCGTTGAAGTTGGAGAAGATGAACGGGACTTGATGCAACGGGAAATAGGTCATGTAGCCGCCGGCCGCTTTGCCTTTGCGGGTTTCAAGGTCAAGCAAATGATGGTCGGCCATGAAGCGGAAATAGAAGGAAGCCTCGGGAGAAAGCTGGTCATACATCTGCTTAGCGCGCTCGATTTTTTCCGCGGTCGTGCCGAACGGAGTGGGATTACCTTCCTTGAATTCGATGGCGAGGTCATAGATTTCAGGCTTGGCGATGCCGATGCGCTTGGCTTGGGCTTTGCTGAGCTTGCCCGCTAACGGAGTGACGAACGCGGCGATTTGATCGCGATAGAACGCCACGTCTTCTTGGTTATAGTCATAACGGCCCATGCGGAGATAGCCCAGTTCGACATAGTTCTTATAGCCAAGCTTCTTGGCCATGCGGTCGCGGACTTTGACGAGTTTGTCATAGAGGGCTTCAAGTTCGGGAGCGCGGGTTTCCAAATAGCCATAGTAGGCTTCTGCCGCTTCTTTGCGGGTGTTGCGGTCCAAATCCTGCATGAATTTGCCCATTTGCGAGAGGTTATAGGTCTCGCCGCGGAAGGGAACTTTGCAGCCGGCGATGATGGCGCTATATTCGGTCGTGAGCTTGTTTTCCTCGACGGAGTCTTCGATGATGCGTTCGTCGAAGCTGCGAAGTTGGAAGTCATACATGGTGAAGAGATGGCTTCCGAGTTTCTGTTCGAGATAGGGGCGATACGGCGATTCAAGCAACGCCTTGGCAAAGCCATTGGCGGCATTGGTCAGAAGCGGGCCTCCTTCGTCGAGGACGTTGACGGCTTTGACGTATTTCTTGTTCTCGGTGTCGCAGGTATAGCAAACCTCGATCATTTGGAACATTTCTTGGATGCGGTCCGAGGCCTTGAAGAATTTCTTGACGGTCTTTAACGCTTCTTCGCCGCTTTGGGCAGACTTCAGTTCGGCAGTGAGCTCTTCACATTTCGCGACTTCCTTCTTGATGTTTGGAACGCGGAAGGGCCATTGCTCAAACGGCGGGATTTCTTTTTGCTTCATGGTTAAATCGTATTATCCAGTCAGGCCCATTTATAACCGGATAATGTTTCCTTTCTTGGGCCTATAATTCTTATGCCGTGCACCCGTCTCAT
>JBGUWA010000099.1:0-1970 GCA_045220635.1 Candidatus Alloenteromonas sp.
GATGCAGGGATCGGGCAAGCCGATCTCTAAGCTAAGACGCTCAATCAGTTTCAAATCGGCGGAGGCGGGTTTATGACCGCCTTGGCGATAGGAGAGGAAGCGCGCGGGAGGAAGCTCGTCCATCATCACGACTTTCTTGGCCAAACTATTCACGGGTTTGACGCCGCTAGAAGCGCCCTTCTCCTTCTTCAGATAATCGAAGGGCATCGCGCTAGCGGCGACGCGAGACAAAGCTTCCCGATCGAGTTTTTTGCCAATGGGCGCGTTGGTGCGGAGGCAACCATAGACGAGTTCGGCCATGGTGTTTTCGTTTAGGCGATACAGGGCGGCGATCTTTTCGACGTCGCGAAGTTCGTCTTCGGATAAGGCGCCTTTGCGTAACCCCATTCCCTCGATTCGAGAGAGGAAGGCCACCTTATCAAAACCGGTTTTGGGGTTGGCTTTCCCCGAAATTGAGTCGGGATTTGCAGAGGAAAGGTAATATGTCGCGTCATAAGTCGGCTTGAAGACTTCGGGGAAAGAGGCGCTGATTTCCTCCATATCCGCCAAGCCTTCTTTGCCCGAGTGGCGCGAAAGCAGATTGGCATAGGTTTCTTCGCCTAGCTTGCCTTTGAGGGTACCTGAAAGCATGATGTCGGCGTTGAACTCGCTCGCGTGCAAGGGGGCATAGAGGCAATAAACGAAAAGGCGCGTCTTCCCTTCGGCTTGGAAAAACGTGCGGATCAAACCCACCGCTTCGAGCCTGCCGATGGCGATTTCAAGTTCGCCTAGGGTAAGGCCAAGCAGGTCGACGAGGTCTTTGTGGGTGAAGGTTTTTTCGCCTTCGCGGCTAAGCGCAAGATAAGTCGAAAACGCGTTGCTACCTACCAAGGGAAGGTAGAAATCCGTCAAGGAAGCGATGTCGAGGTTCACCTCGCCATAGCAGCGGCGGGATTGGAAATAGTCTTGCGAAGAGATGGGTTTCACGGGAGAAATCTTAGCATCTCGCTCGCGTGAGGAAAAGCAAATTATTTAGACGCCATCGGCATTTTTCAAAGTTATTCACAGTAAAGGATGCACTGCGTGGGAAGAATTTTAAGTTACGCACATTTTTACGATGCGTAATCTTGGTCGAGGTTCACCATGAAGCGTAGCTTGGGGTAGTCCGCTTCCAGTTTGCCCGAGATCTCCGCGGCGATTTCCTCTTGGGGTCGCTTGGCCTCGAAGTCGATGATGAGATCGAAGACGACGAGTTCGCGCTCGGCATCGTAATAGAAGCCATGGCATTGCAGGATGTCTTTGTTTTCGTGAACCAAGGAAAGAAGCTTGGTTTTGATTTCCTTGGCGAAAGGTTCGGAATCGTTGGAGGCATAAATGCCTACTGTCAGGATGATGTCGTATTTCTGATAGGCGTAGATTTGGATTTCCCGTTCGAGGGCATAGAGGTCTTTCGCGGCCATGTCGTCTTCCACTTCGACGTGGATGGAACCGATTTTCTTGCCTTCGCCATAGGAGTGAACGATGAAGTCATAGGCGCCTTTGACGCCAGGGTGGCTGCAGACCATCGCCTTGAATTCGTGGGCGAATTGGTCGTCGATGCGGTCGCCTAGAAGCGGCGAAAGGGACTCTTTCATCGCGATGAATCCAGAACGGAGGATGAATAGGCCAATCAAGATACCGGCATAGCCTTCGAGGTGGACGCCGGTGAAATGGGATACCAAAGCGGCGATCAACGTGGCCACGGACAAAATGGCGTCAAGCAAGGCGTCGGTGCCCGAGTTCTTTAAGGCGCCGGAGGATAGTCTCTTGCCTTGCAAGCGGAAGAACAGGCCGAGCAAGACCTTCGCGCCGATGCCAATGCCGATGATCAAAAAAGCGATCCAATCATAGGTTGGGGTTTCGCCATTGACGAGGGAGACGATGGATTCATAAATCGCGCTGCCGCCGGCGAAAAGAATCAAGGCAGCGACCAAAGTCGCGGTCAGATATTC
>JBGUWA010000100.1:0-3057 GCA_045220635.1 Candidatus Alloenteromonas sp.
GTCCACACCGTGAACCCGAGTTACCGTTTGAAGATGGACAAGCACCACGTCAACGTGATCTACGTCCATTTCATCCCATCCACCCTCGACGGTTCCTTGAGGATGCCCAAGCTCTTCTTCAAGGTCTTCAAGAAATACGTCGTCGGTACGTACCGCAAAGCCGATGAAATCGTCGTCGTCAATCCTTCCTTCATCCCGCCCCTCGTGGAACTTGGCATGAAAGAAGAAAACATCACCTATATCCCCAATTACGTTTCCAAGGACCAGTTCCATACCCTCCCAAAAGAAGAAGTGGAGAAAGTCCGTGCCCGTTATGGCGTCGACAAGGATGCCTTCGTCGTGCTTGGATGTGGCCAGGTTCAGACCCGCAAAGGCGTGCTCGATTATATCGAAGTCGCCAAGAAAAACCCCGACATCACCTTCGTTTGGGCGGGTGGCTTCAGCTTTGGCAAGATGACCGATGGCTATGACGAGCTCAAGAAGATCATGGATAACCCACCCGAAAACGTGAAGTTCATCGGCATCGTCGAACGCGGCCTGATGAACGAAGTCTTCAACATGGCGGACATGCTCTTCATGCCAAGCTTCTCCGAACTCTTCCCCATGTCGATCCTCGAAGCGGTCAATAGCCGCAAACCCGTCTTGCTCCGCGATCTCGACCTTTATAAGGACATCCTCTTCGATTGGTATCTCAAAGAAGTGGACGTCGATGGTTTCTGCAAGGAAGTCCGCAAGCTCAAAGAAGACCCCGCCTATTACGAAGAAGCGGCCCAAAAATCCGATAAGATCGCGCAGTTCTACTCCAAAGAACACGTCGCCGCGATTTGGCGCGAATATTATCCCCGCATCTACGAGAAGTGGGCCAAGGTCAAGAAACTGAAACGATAAATACGACTCATGAACGCGAAGAAAGTACTCGAAGGCTTATTCACGGGGCTAGAGATCGCCAATAGCGTGCGCAATAGCGATTCCAAGATGGATCCTGGCGTCGCCCTTTCCGCCGTCTTCTCCAGACGCATGTCCGACGAAGAGTCTTTCGCCGCGTCCATCGAAAGCAAAATCTATCTTAGCCGGAAAGACTTTCCCTTATTGTCTAGCCGCGAAGAGTTCCGTTTCGTCTCGGGCAAAAACAAACTCGCGGGCTATTTATACCGAGCGGAAGGGGTTTCCAAAGGCTTGGTGCTTTATGTCCATGGCATCAAAGGACAAGCCGACGACAATTACGCGATTTGGCAAAACCGTTTCGTGGAAGCCGGCTATGACGTCTTCGCCATCGATTTGACCGCCTCGGGAAGATCGGGCGGCATGGGAATCGATGGGCTAAGCCAATCCGCCATCGACGTCAGCAATGCCTATAAATTCGTCTCCACCTCACCCGATATCCCTCGCGAACCCGTTTTCTTCTTCGGCCATTCCTGGGGTGGTTATGGCGTCGTGGCCTCCACTGGCTTAGGCGCAAAACCTAGCGCCATCTGCGCCTTTTCGGGGTTTGACTCGCCGTTAAAAGAGATGCTTGGCCTTCCCGCCGAACGAATCGGGATCCCTTTGGACTTCAAAAAGGAAGAACTCGTCGAAGCGTTGAAGATGCGCTGCGGCGAGCTCTATGACCTCTCTGGGTCGCATAGCGTCGAAGCCACCGACATCCCCGTCTTTTTGGCGCATGGGGAATTCGATAACGTCGTGCCGCTACCCGCCTCCTTATATCAAAACGTTCGCGGCGCCGACGAAAAGGTCTTGGTTTCAGGGAAATCCCATATGGATATCTTCTTTGATCCGAAAGCGATCGAAGTGGCCAATGCCGCCAGGGAACTCGCCAAAGATCGCTTTGGAAAGTTGCTGCGGGATATCCGCCAAATCCCCGAGGCTGAGATGAGGGAATTCGAGGCGACGTTTGACCGCCGCATGACTTCCATCGTCGACGAAAACTTCTTCCGGATGGTCGATTCGTTCTTCCTAAATTACCGTTAAAAGTGGCGCAAAAACGCCTTCAAATCAAAAATTAAGCAGGTTTTGCAAGGTTTTTTAACGCTGCGTCAAGCTTGGCGCAATCGGCGATGGTGTTGATGTCCATGACGATATCGGGTTCGACGCCATCCTCGCTGAGGCGGTAGTTCTGACCTTGTTTTTCCATGAAGCCGATGTGGCCGGAATCCATGTAGAGATATCCCGTCAAGTCGGCACGGGAAGCCACCCCGCAAGACCCGCCTGCCGTACGTTCGCCGATGACCGTGGCGAACTTGCCGTTTTTGACCATGGTGGGGAAGAGGTTGCCGGCGGAGAAACTCGCTCCCGCCGCGGCGACGTAGAAGTTGTATTTGCCTTTGAAGGTATCCTTTGGCCCGCCGAAAACGCCATCTCCATCCAAATCCGCCTGGTAATGGGATTCGACGATCGAGCCATCGATGCTATTGAGCCAGGTGACGGTGGGGTCGTCGGTCAAGATGGCCATGAAGTAAGGGACCCACATCACGTAGCCGCCGAGGTTGGTGGTCAAATCGAACACGATGTTCTTCACGTTCTCGTTTTTGACGACGTCGTTCATGAAGTAGCCTAGACCCACGATCAAATCGTTTATCATGGCGCGGCCGATTTTGCTCATTTTGTCCGTGTCGTCGCCGGTATAAACGTTCTGCAGCATGGCCTTGGACACGCCTTCTTTGTATGCACCCGAAAACGCAGGGACCAAGATCGAGGCGGTTTCGCCGCTGATCTGGTAGTTTTCGACGCCGCTGCGGATGCCGCCAATGCGGGCGACGGCGGCTTCGTAGTTGGTTTGACGGCTTCCCGCCATCGGACCGAAATCCCCGCCGAGATTGCGTTTTGGGTTCAGCGAGGCAAAGCCTTCATTGCGCAAAGTGACGTGGCTATCGCCCATTTCATCCGCCATCAAGAACTTGCCCAAAGCGTTGTAATACGTGGCGGTATCGGTGCTCAGAAGCGCGTCTTTTAGCCCTTTGCGGGAGATTAATTCATCGGCAGAGGCATAGCCGTGGAAGACTTTTTCGCCATAGATGTAGTCGAAATCCAGGCATAAATCGTAGTAGTGGGCGATGGCCA
>JBGUWA010000101.1:0-2591 GCA_045220635.1 Candidatus Alloenteromonas sp.
TTCGTCCGGTGTCACGTCTCTGGTGAGCGGGAAGATGAGTCTTAGTCTCGGTCTCTCTGGTTTATGTTTATGCGTGCTATAAATAAAGCATTCATTCTCTATGTTAAGCGCGAGGTCGTCGAGGATTCCTTTGTTGCAGTCGTCGAGGTCTAGGGTGACTAGGCTTCTGACTTCTACGTAGCCGTTTCGGCGTAGTCCTTCTTTAAGACTTCCGCCTACGAACCCGCCGACGTCTTTGATGCCATCTTGCTGGTCTTTCTTAAGCGCGAGGTATTCCTCTACGGTCTCGCCCGTTATTTTTGTCTTCTTTAGGCGCTTGACGAGTTCTTCCCACGTGACCTCTCTATTGGTCCACTTGGTTTCGAACCTGTTCTTCGCTGTTGCTATTTTTAGTTTTCTACTCATTGGCTTCGCCCTCCTTGAGTAAGTGATTAGTTATTTTTTGCACCTCTCGATTTTTGTTACCGCTAGGTCTGGGTATTGTCGTGAAGCTTCTCTCACGGCATCCCATTGGTCTTTTGCTTCCACGATGTATGTTTCGTGTTCGTTCTTGGGGTTGACCCCTGTAATCTTCCAGCTACTCATTTGATTACCTCCAGCATTGCTTCGATGCCTTTGCGTTTTCCTTTTAAGTAGTGGAGGTCGTTCATCGCGTCTTGGATCCTCACGCTGTTCTCCGTGATGTCTCCTTCGGTGATTCCTTGGATGACGATCGCGTTGTCGTCGTCGGACTCTTCCTTGATTTGGGCGAGGAGGGCCTCGGCGGCTTCTTGGAGCTTCGTTTTGAGGCTTGGCTTCGGGTTATCCGCCTTTTCGGCTTTACGCGCCTCACGCGCCTTTTTAGCCTCACTGGCTGCCATTTGGATGAATTGAAGAACTCGTTCATAGTCTTCCTCCGTCTTTACTTCTTGGTTCTCGAGGTATTCGAGTATTGCTTTTGCGCTGAATTTCATCTTCCTTTTCTCCTTCTGCGACTTCTTGCTGTGTGGTAGTCGTCTTCATAGATTTGCTCGTCGTGGATTCTCGCTTGGATGCGTTTCCTCTCTTGGTCGTAGGCCTTCTTCCACGCTAGGTATTCTTTGCAGTGGCCGTGGCAGCCGACCTTCCTTTTTGTGCAGTCTCTGCAGGTGCATTCTTGAATCATGTTCTGTGCCTCCAATTCGACGAGCTTGTGATAAAACCTCGCCATTGATTCGTTGTATCTGTTCGCTCTTCTTTCCGCTGCCGTCTTGGGGTAGGGGATTACTCGAGCTGAGTATTTTCTTAGTTGGTAGGCGGATCTGGATTCGAACCAGATTCTTCGGTAGAGTGGACCCGGTAATAATAAGGAGTTGGCTAGACTTCCTTTTAGACTTAATAAGGAGTTTTTTATGGATGAACATAATATGTCAGTTTTTGCCATCTCTATCGTCGTCCTTCCTATTAGACTATCCGCCTAGGTTGCGCCATCGGCTCTTTGGTCGTGGCGCGGTGACATCATTGTTTGAGGTAGAAGCCACATTCGTAGCTTTCGGCCTTTAGGGGGATGTCGTGGCCCCATTTGGTTTTGGTGATTGCTTCGGCCATCAGTCTTGGGACGTCAGTCTCAGCTAGCGGGTTCTCTTCCGGTACCTCGACGATGACTTCGTCGTGGACGTGGAACCTTATCTTGTAGCCGTTGTCCATCAGTTCTTTAATGGCGAAGGCGAGGCAGTCTCTAGCGGTCGCTTGGACGAGGTTCTCTACGATTCGACCTCCGTAGGTCCTTATCATCTCGTAGTGTCCTGTGTTCGCGTTTTCGCCTAGGTATGAGATTTCACTCTTCCTCGCTCCCTCTGTCAGCGTTGCTCCGCGGTAGGCGATGCACCTTCCGCATGGTAGCCTCATGAACAGGGTGTCCTTCTGCATCTTGAATGCGCTGCCGTGAGTGATCCTAGTTGCAGTGCCGGGTTTTTCGATTGCTTCTCGCATTGCGTTCTCGGCGATACTCCAGAGGTCGACGATGTTCTTGTTGCTGTCTCTCCAGCTTTTGACTAGTCGTTGGATCTCTTTGTCATCTAGGCCGAACTTCTCGGCTCCGAATCGCTTGTATGCGTCAAGGCCTCCGCCGTATCCTCCGGCTAATTCGGCGACCTTGCCTTTTGCCCTCTCTGGTGAGTCGTGGGTGATTTGTTCGATTGGTATGCGGAACATTCTCGAGGCTGTCTCTTCGTAGATCTTGCCGCCTGTGCGGAAGACTTGGAGCTTCCATTCTTCGTTAGCGAACCATGCGATGACTCTTGCCTCGATGGCGTTGTAGTCGCTGACCACGAACTTATTGCCTTTGGCTGGTATGAGTGCTGTTCTTATTAATTGGGAGAAGACATCCATGATGTTTGGGTATCCCATTTCGAGCAGTTCCCATTCGCCCTCTCTGGCCCACTCTCTTGCGAGCGCTAGGTCTTTGATGGAGTTCTTCGGTAGGTTCTGGACTTGGACGATTCGTCCGGCCCATCTTCCTGTGCGCATCGCTCCGTAGAACATTAGGGTTCCGTGTACTCGCCATGTGGATGTGTTCTTGTCCCACACGGCCGCTCTCTTCATCGCCTCGTACTTGGCGACTGAGGTCTTTC
>JBGUWA010000102.1:0-3297 GCA_045220635.1 Candidatus Alloenteromonas sp.
GTCCTGACCTTCAAGTGCTCGAAAAGGTGGTTCACGGCCAATTTGCTTTTCCGATACGCAATGGATTTGTCGTATTTCTTTTCGCCATATAAATCCCCAGGATTCAAGGTGCAAAGCCTAGCCACAATCGACGAAGTGAGAACGAACTTCACTTCGTGGTTCAGGGAGCGGAAATAATTCTCTAATTTTCGAAAAAGTATCAGATTTGCGGCGAAATTGACCGCCATTTGACTTTCTAAACCACCAAAAATAGTGGCAAAAGGAACGCGGTATATCCCTGCGTTGCAATAGAAGATATCGACATCGAGTTGGTCTTTGATCAGATGGTCTGCGAAGTCGGAAATGCTGCTTAGATCCGAGAGATTCAAAAGGCGGACTTCCACTTCGCAATCTGGCGACAACGTTAATAGCTTTTGCTTGGCTTCCTCTCCCCGACCTTCGTTACGGACCGCGAGGATAATCCGATAATTTAGGCGCGCGCAGAACTCCGCCACGGCAAAACCAATGCCGGAATTGCCGCCTGTGATGACGATCGTTTGCCTTTTTGGCAAGCGCATTTTCTGAAAATGGCGAAGATAGCCTTTCATGGGAGGTATTATGCCATGGTCTACACATTTCGCGAGGGTGAAACAAAAGAGATTGGACAAGCCAATCCCATATGATTCATCTGGTGCCGCCTATAGGAATCGAACCTACAACCTATTGATTACAAATCAATTGCTCTGCCAATTGAGCTAAAGCGGCAAGAGAAATCCCGCTTGGGCAGCGGGAGAAATGTCGATGGTGGGTGTTGGGGGTTTCGAACCCTCGACCTCTTCCGTGTGAAGGAAGCGCTCTCCCACTGAGCTAAACACCCATGCGCCGCCCAAGGCAAAATATTATTGCCTTCTTGCTACGTTCCTTCAATAAGTTTTTTGATAAAGAAGGGATAAGCGCGTAAAGAAAAATCCCACAGCGACGGGCCGCGGGATTTAATGTTGTTCGTTCATTCCCGTGACTTTGCTGAGTCAACGATGAAGAAAACCGCAGGAAGATCCGCGCCCACAACGATGCCAACGACACCGAGGGCGATGCCGGCGCCTTTGCCGAATTTGCCATTGCGAAGGCCAACGAGCACGAAGGAATAAATCGCGCCAACGGCGAGCCATGCGCCAGAAACGATGAGAATAACCTGTAAAAGCCTAGCGGCTTCTTCCAGTTGGGCGCGAGTGGCCGAGCTGCCGGAGGCGGCAGCGGCGTCGATGATTTCGGGGCTGGTCGCGATGACGCCGACAGGGATTAGAACTGCGGCAAGAATGATGCAGAGGATGCCCCAGCCGATGCCAGTACCAAGAATTGCACTTTTCATGATGGTCTCTCCTTTCGGAGAAAGTTTACCCTCGACGAGGATTTTCGCAATCAAAAAGGCAAAACGTAGTATGATGTTCCGCGTGTAAACGAGGTAATCAGCATGTTTGAACTCCCTGTAGAATTCGAGTCGACTTATGTGGGACCCGAGCTTCGTCTGACGGTTCCTTGGTTCTTCCGCATTTTCCAAGATGCCGCTTTGCAAGATAGCGAGCGCATTGGCTATAACGCCTCTAAAACCATCCCCTTGGGACTGCTTTGGGTCTTCAGCAGAGTCTATGTTCGTTTTGATCACCTGCCTGCGTATCTTTCCAAAGGAAAGTTCGTGACCTATTCCGGCGCGAAGAAGGCGTTCTTGTTCCCTCGTTTTGGCAAGCTTCTCGATGAAAAGGGCGAGGTTTGCGCGCAAGTCAGTTCGGTTTTCGCGCTCATTCATAAAGACGATAGAAAAGTCGAAATGCATCCGCCGCTGGAGTCGGTCGACCAATGCCTGGGCGATGAAATCCCGCTTCCTGGGAAAGTCGTTTCCGCTCCCGTCCATTATCGCGGAGCCAAGATCGTCGAATACGCCGATTTGGATTTGAACGGTCACTTCAATAACGTTCGTTATATCGAATTGCTTATGAACCTTCATGATCCCGCGTTTTTCGAAACGAACCAAATCAGCGAGCTTTTGATTCAATACGAATCGGAAATCCGCTTTGGGGAACGCGTCGAAATCTATGCCGATGAAGAGACGAATTACGTACGTGGCGTGGTGGGGGATCGCATCTGTTTCGAAGCGAATATCTCCTACTCGCCTGTGAAGAAATAACCATTTTCTCTTAGGAGAAAACCATCGATAATATTAGGGTATGAGAACGCCACTCGCCTTCGCGGTTCGCCCCAAAACCTTAGATGACGTCATCGGTCAGGCGCATTTGCTTGGCTCCGATTCCTTTTTGCGCAAATCCGTGGAGAAAAAGATTCCGTTCTCGATGATTTTCTTTGGTCCTCCGGGAACGGGCAAAACCACCATCGCGGAAGCTTATGCCAAATCCTTGGGGGCGCATTTCGTTTCCCTTAACGCGGTAACCGCCACGAAAAAGGATTTGGAAATCGCCGTCGACGAAGCCAAGATCTGGCGCCCTTGCTTGCTCATCATGGATGAGGTGCATCGCCTAGACAAAACGAAACAGGATTACCTTTTGCCATACGTGGAGAATGGCACCTTCACGCTTTTGGGCGCGACCACGGCCAACCCCTATATCGCATTAAGTCGCGCGATTCGTTCCCGTTGCAAGATCCTGGAACTTCATCCTTTATCCCAAGAGGAAGTGGTGGAAGGCTTAAAACGCGCGATTCGCGTTCCCGAAGGACTCGATGGCAAAGCGTCTTTTAGCGATGATGCTTTGGCCTATATCGCGAAGCTATCCGGCGGCGATTTGCGGTTCGCCCTCAACATTCTTGAGGAAGCTTACGTTCAATTCGGCGAAGAAAAAGAAATCACCCTCGAAAACGCGAAGGCCATTACCTCGGTTCCCAATTACGCGATGGATAAGGACGAAGAGGAACATTACGATTCCGTCTCCGCTTTGCAGAAATCCATTCGTGGCCAAGACGTGGATGCCGCGCTTTATTATTTGGCCCGCCTATGCGCCGCGGGGGATTTAGACTCCATCAAACGTCGTTTGCTGGTGACGGCTTACGAAGACATTGGCTTAGGCAATCCCAATGCCGTTTTGCGTACCCAAATGGCCATCATGGCCGCTGAACAAATCGGTTTCCCCGAAGCGGTCATCCCATTGGGCGATGCCGTTATCGACTTATGCCTATCCCCGCATTCCCGTTCTGGCGACGAGTCCATTCTCGGCGCGATGGATTTCGCTTCGAAAATGCCCTTCTATGTCCAAGATTACCTTAAGCTCACGCCCGTTAGCCTAAAGGAACAAGACAAGTATCCCTATGACC
>JBGUWA010000103.1:0-8959 GCA_045220635.1 Candidatus Alloenteromonas sp.
AAATACACCGTCGACAACTTGCCCGACGAGACCTGCGAGATTCTGCCGTTACATCCTTATGGTGTCTCCAAGGCTGCGGAGGATTTGCTTTGCTATCAGTATTACAAAAACTTTGGCATCCGCACGATGCGCATTCGCCTGTTTAATTGCACGGGCAAAAACAAGGACCAAGACATTACCGGCGATTTTGCCAAACGCGCGGTCAAGCTTGAGCGCAATGGCGGAAACGAGCTCATCGTCGGAAACCTCACGGCGTTACGCGCCATCTTGGATGTCCGCGATCTTTGCTCTGCCTTGCGGATTCTCAACGAAAAAGGTGTCCCAGGGGAAGCCTATAATATCTGTTCGAGCCATATCTTCCGCATGGACTACGTCGTGACCTGCCTTGAGCAGATCATGGGCGTCAAATACACCCTTGTCGAAGACCCCAAACTCTTCCGCCCCGCGGACGAGCCTCTTTATGCTGGGAGGGCCGACAAAATCAAAGCCTTGGGCTGGGTAGAGAAGTACGATTACATCGACACCGTCCGTGAGGCCGTTGAGTATTGGCGGACCCATAATTTCGAGTAAAAGCAATATTTTCCTCGCAAAACCTGCTTAATTTTTGATTTGAATGAAGAAATATGGCATGGGAAACCGTGCCATATTTTTCTCGTGTTTTACCATCGTAAGATGCGTAAAAAGGGCATATAATAAATCCATCACGAAAGGAACCAACGATACATGGTCAAACTTGTCCTTATCCGTCATGGCCAGTCCGAATGGAATCTGAGCAACCTTTTCACCGGCTGGACCGACGTGCACCTTTCTGAGCAAGGCGTAAAAGAAGCTCATGACGCAGGCAAACTGCTTAAGGAAAAAGGCTACTCCTTCGATATTGCCTTCTCTTCCTCCCTCGAACGCGCCAACAAGACGATGGAATACGCGTTGAAGGAACTTGGCGAATGGGATTCCGTTCCCAAATTCTATTCTTGGCGTCTCAACGAACGTCACTATGGCGCTCTCCAAGGCCTCAACAAAGCCGAATCCGCGAAGAAGTGGGGCGATGAGCAGGTTCATATCTGGCGTCGCAGCGCCGACGTACCTCCGTTAGCCCTCACCAAAGACGACGAACGTTGGCCGGGCAACCAAGAGAAGTATCAGAATCTCATCAAAGAGGGCGAAATGACCATTGATGATTGCCCCCTTACCGAATGCCTCATCGACACCGCCAAACGCGTCAAACCCTATTGGGACGAGAAGATCGCTCCTGAGATCCACGCTGGCAAACGCGTTCTCATCGCGGCCCACGGCAACTCGCTCCGCGCCATTGTCATGATGCTCGAGAACCTCACCCCGGATCAAATCATCTCCGTCGAAATCCCGACTGGCAAACCGCTCGTCTACGAACTCGATGAGAAGACCCTCGCCGTCCAAGCGAAGTACTACCTCTAATCCAAAACGAAAAGCTCATGCATCCCCTAAACGGACCCATGAGCTTTTTTTACTGAACGGGAACGCCGTTTGCGGTAAAGGTGCCTTCGACGGTAAGGGTGACGCTTGATGTCGCTTCACCGTGAACGTAGGGTTCTTCCGAAACGTTAGTGGCGATGACCTTGGCGTCGGAAGAGATAACGATTTCCTTATCGACTTTGAAGACATTCACGACGTCATTGACATAGACGTTTCCGCTTTGAAGGTGGGCATACCCGTTGCCGCCGCTAGTTTCCATATCGAATGCCTGCGAAACCGCTCGGTTCACGGTTAAGGTCCCAGTGAATTTGCTGCTTGTAACGTCGCTAGGATCTTCCATGAAATCCAGATAGTTCGCATGGAAGGCATCGTGATCGCTATAAGAGACCAAGATGTTTGGTGCGCTATAGAGGCGAATGGTACCGCTTGCCTTAACGGTGTGGGCGTCACCGCCAAGACTGGCTAATTCAAGAGAACCTTTGCCAGAGAGCTCGACGTTGTTCTCACTAAGAATCGCGTTACCAGTGCCTAGGGCAAGAACCATGTTGCTCGTGTCCTTCTTGGCTTTGACCTCAACTTTCTTGGAGTCCAGCGTGTAATAAATCACGGGAGCGTTGCCTTCGCCGACGAGGCAAGCGCCTTGGAGGGTGAGCGTCACGCCTTTGAAGGAACCCACGCTTGAAGGGTTCTCGATTTTGATCATGCCAGAGAAATACCCCGAAAGAATGTATTCCGCTTTGGCCGAAGCCACGGCTATGGTATAGACATTATTTGTCTCGTCATAGGTATAGGAGCCTACTCCAGCTTCGGTGACGGTGATGCTGAAGTCGCCATATTTCTTCGCTAAAGCGGCGGTATCGTAGGTAACCGAGGAAGACGAAGAAGAAACGATGGAAGTATCGCTAGAAATCATGCTTGTCGCAGAGGAAGCGGGAGAAGAAGAGGTACCACCGCATCCGCAGAGCAAGGGGAGACATAAGGCAAATAAAGGCAACGATAAGTGTTTCATGCCACTATTATGGGACCATTTTCGAATCTTTAAGCAAAATTTAGTTAATGATTCCCTCATGAATCGATAACCCTTTGTAACGCGTGCGAACGCGCTTATAATTCATGACGCGGAGAAAAGCCGAAATGTCGAAGAAATCAGGAAACAATGTGCTGCTTGAGAACCGTAAGGCGCGCTTTTTGTATTTCCTTTCGGAATTCATGGTCGCGGGCATCGTCCTCACGGGAACGGAAATCAAATCCCTTCGCGCGGGCAACGCCTCCCTTTCGGATTCCTATGTCACGATTCGTAACGGCGAAGCATGGATCAACAACATGCATATCTCCAATTACAAAGACGGCACCATTTGGAACGTCGACCCGCTAAGGAACCGCAAGTTGCTTTTGACGAAAAAAGAGATTCGCAAGTTGGAACGCGAACTTACGGGAACGGGCATGACGGTCGTGCCAACCAAGGTGTTCTTGCTCCATGGTTACGCCAAGGTGGAAATCGCCTTAGCCAAAGGCAAGAAGACCCAGGACAAACGCGAAGCGATCAAAGAACGCGACGCGAAACGAGAACTAGGCAAGGCGTTACGGAGCCATGGCCTAAAGGGAGAAGATTAACGTATGGTAGAAGAAATCGAACGCTTTCTAGCCGAGCGGGAAAACGGCGTCTATGACCGCGATAACTTTGATCGTTACGTTGCCAAGAGGAAACTTTCCCTTTCCTGCCCCGTCATTCATATCGCGGGGAGCAACGGCAAAGGTTCGACCGCGTTCTTCCTCGAATCCATTTATCGTAACGCGGGTTATCGCGTCGCTTCCTTCATCAAACCCTATTTCTACGCCGTCAACGAGTGCATCCGTCTAAACGGAAAAGAAATCTCCGACGATGAGCTGAAATCCCTCTTCCGCGACAACGCCAAGGATTTCGAGAAGTTCCATCTTTCCGCCTTTGAGGCGACGGTGGCTTTGGCCTATCGGTTTTTCGAGGCGTCCAAACCCGATATCGCGATCATCGAAGCGGGTATGGGCGGCTTGATCGACGCGACCAATATCGACGACATGGATACCAGGCTTTCCATCATCACGACGGTTTCCCTCGAACATACAAGCTATTTGGGGACGACGTTATCCCAAATCGCCTTGCATAAAGCCGGCATCATCAAACCCAACTCAATGGTTTTGGTCGGCAAACTCGACGAAGCGAGCATGGAAATCATCCACGAGGAGTCGGAAAAGCTGAAAGCGAAACTTTTCCGCGTCGAGGATTACCACTTCCATCATTTGGTCGCGGGGGAATTCCATTTCGACTACGCGAACTATAAAGACGTCTATGTGCCTTCGATTGCGGAATACCAAATCCAAAACGCCTGCCTCGCGATTGAGGCGGTGCGCCTCCTTTCCAAAGACTTCCCCGTCGAAGAAGAGAAGATTCAGGCCGGTTTATCCGAAGGTTCGCTTCCTGGTCGTTTGGAGCGACTCGGTCGCATCGTCTTGGACGGCGCCCATAACCCAGAGGCGGTGAAATCGCTTTGCCGTTGCGTATATTCCGCGGGCAAAGGCGGACCGGTTCATGTGCTTTTCGCTTCGTTCCGCGACAAAAACATCGCCGTAGAACTGCCAGCGCTGGCCAATCATTGCGCGTCCATCACTTTGACCACGTTTGACCATAAGCGCGCTCGCGACGAAATGGATTACATGCTCTATGTCGAAGACCATCCGTTCGTCGCGGACCCCGTCGAGGCGCTAAAAGGTCTTTTGGAACAATATCCTTTTGATACGATTTTGATCACTGGCTCTTTGAACTTCGTCGGTTTCATGCGCAAAGCCATTCTTGAAGGAGGGCTTGCCACGGCATGAAGCAGGCTCTTTCTCCCACAAGAAAGATCGCTTATGCCGCCATGCTCATTGGCGTTTATGTTATTGCTTCGCGCTTGGTTGGCCTTGCCCAACCTGGCCCCATCTTTTCCTTTAATCGACTCGGCATCGGCGTCGCGACGATTATCTTCGCCTCGCTTTTCCTTGGCCCTGTCTATGGCGCGCTCGTCGGTATCGCGGGCGATGCGTTAGGATGGCTCCTACTTGGGCAGTGGACGGGTGCTTTCAACATCTATATTTCCTTGTTTTACGGCATCATTGGCGTGCTTCCTTGGCTGCTTCAAAAAGTGGCGGGAAAGCTCTTTGGAATGAGGTATTCAACCATAGCCTTCATTTCCGTTTACACCCTCGTTTTCTCCGCATTTCTCCTATATTTTTGGATTAGTGATGCGTTTGATCCCTCCTTTATGCGGTGGGGTTTGGACGTATTGTGGAGCAAGGTTTTCGTCACCGTTTTAAGCGCGGTTTTGTTCGCCTTGACCTTGGTTAGCCTGTTCTTCCTTTACCGTAAAAAAAGAGAAGGCGTGGAGATGGGCAAAATCGCTTGGCATTGCTTCGCGGTGGAAGTGGTGACCATATTCCTGAAGCCTCTAGCCTTCTATCTATATTGCTTGACCTTCCTCGGAACGAACATCGAAACGGCATGGAACGTGAGCTATGGGACGCTTGTCTTGCTTTCGTTTCTGTTTTCCTTCGCCGACATCTTTATTAATATCGTGGTCCTACGTTTGTTCGCGTGGGTCAGCGACGCCGTATTGCCAGGAGCCATTTCATGAAAAAAGAAGACGAACCGCAGATTGATGAATCTTTGCTGACCGAAGGTCAAAAAAGAGAATTGGCCAAAACCACCTTCAATAAAAAGTGGTTGATCTTTTGGGTCGTCATCGTCGCTTTGATGATCGCCTGCGTCATCGTAATCTGCGTTTTATCGTAACTGCTGGACAGTGTCTAAGTTATTCGCTTGTGCGTTTTCTCTTTCTTAGTAAACTATGCGCCGGAGGGAAGAAACCATGAACGAAGCAACGAGGGAAAACGCTTTGTACGACGAAGAAGCCAATCTTGGTTTCGTCGAGTTGGTGCTCGCCTGCGAATCCGATGAGTCCCGCGCGGAAATCGAAGAAGGATTCCTGGACGACTAACATCCCAAATCAGAGATAGGGCACGGAGTCATTCCGTGCTTTATTTTTCCCCGATTGGATACTTCTTCCTCACATCGCGTTTGCCCGCGTGTATAATTGCGCACAGGAGGTTTTCCTTATGGCAGAAACACATCGTACGGACAACTTAAGTTGGGACGAATATTTTATGGGCATCGCCCTTTTATCGGCGAAGCGTTCGAAAGATCCATCGACTCAGGTCGGCGCTTGCATCGTTGACCCGAATAACAAGGTGGTTAGCATTGGCTACAACGGCATGCCCCGCGGCGTCGATGACGACAAGATCCCTTGGGGACACGGCGAAGGCCTCGATTCCAAATACCTTTACGTTTGCCATGCGGAATTCAACGCCATTTTAAATACCCGTGACGGCTCGGCCCTTCAAGGATGCCGCATCTACGTGACGCTTTTCCCCTGTAACGAATGCACGAAGGCCATCATCCAAACCGGCATCAAAGAAGTCATCTATTGCAGCGACAAATACCATGACACCGTCGAGCAGGAAGCTTCCCGCCGCATGCTCGACATGGCGGGCGTGAAATACACCCATTACGAAGGAAGGCTGGTTCGCATCGATGCCGAGTAGGCACCATAAACGTTGGTACCGCATCGTCGCCATTTGCCTGGCCTATCTTCTTTTCGGCGCGGCCATCTTGGTTCCTCTTGGCGTGCAAAAGGAACCGAACGTTGTGCTTTTGATCGTGGTTGGCTCCCTTTGGCTTGCCTTGCTCATCGGCACGATCGTCGCCAACGAGATCTATATCCAAAAGAAATACGGCGGTGATTTCCTGAAGAAAGAAGAGGACGAAGATGGCAATCGTTGAGGTTTCGCATCTTTCCTATTCCTATCTCGAAGATTCGTTGGCTCTTGATGATGTCTCTTTTTCTTTGGAAGAAGGCAAGTATTATTGCCTAATTGGCCATAACGGCTCAGGCAAATCGACTTTGGCGAAATGCCTCATGGGCTTACAACCGGGATACGAAGGCGAAATCAAGCTTTTCGGCATGTATCTCAATCGTCGGAATCTTTATAAGATTCGAGCGAAGGTCGGCATCGTTTTCCAAAACCCCGACAACCAATTCGTGGGTTCGACGGTCGCCGATGATATCGCGTTCGGCTTGGAAAACAAACGCGTTCCCCGTCAGGAGATGCAAGCCATCATCGAACGGTTTGCCAAAGAAACGGGGATGATCGATTATCTTGGCCGCGAACCTTCCTCCCTTTCCGGAGGCCAAAAACAACGCGTCGCCATCGCCGGCGTCTTGGCGATGGAACCCGACTTGATCATTTTCGATGAAGCCACGTCCATGCTTGACCCTAAGGGCAAGAGCGAAATCCTAGAACTCGTTCATCATCTGAAGGAACAAAATCCCAAGCTCACGATTTTGTCGATTACCCACGATATCGAAGAGGCTTCTCGCGCCGACGAAGTCATCGTCCTTAATGGCGGCAAGATTTTTATGAAGGGGAAACCAAACGAAGTTTTCACCAAAGGCGAGGAAATGAAAGAAGTTCGTCTCAGCGCGCCCTTTTTCTATGAACTCGTGGCCGCATTGCGGGAAGAAGGCGTCAACGTTCCCTCTTCCGTTACCAACCTTTCGCAACTCGAGGAATACTTATGCCAATAAGAATCGAAGACATCAGTTTCCTCTATTCGCCGAAGACTCCGATGGAGAAGCTCGCACTTTCCCACGTCTCCCTAGAAATCCAAGAAGGTTCCTTCACGGCGTTAATCGGTCGAACCGGCTGTGGCAAATCCACCTTGATTCAGCATCTTAACGCCTTGTTGAATCCGACCGAAGGCGTCGTTTACGTCGATGAGTTCACCAATCATTCCGACAAGAAGAAGCGTGATAAGAAACTTGCCCCTCTTCGTCAAAAAGTGGGCTTAGTCTTCCAGTTCCCGGAATATCAGCTTTTCGAGGAAACCGTGGAAAAAGACGTCGCCTTTGGCCCGAAGAACTTCGGTGACGATAAGCAAACCGCCTTGGAAAAAGCCCATAAGGCGTTAGAAGCGGTGGGGCTTGATGAATCGTTCTACTCCCGGTCGCCTTTTGAGCTATCCGGAGGCGAAAAGCGCCGCGTCGCCATCGCGGGAATCTTGGCGATGCAACCCAAATACCTCGTCGTCGATGAACCGACCGCCGGCTTAGATCCCTCGGGCGCTTTCGAAATGATGGAGCTTTTCAAGAAGGTTCACGAACTCGGGACAACCCTCATTCTCGTCACCCATGACATGGACCTCATCCTTCCTTATTGCACCGACGTCATCGTCTTGGACCATGGGCAAATCGCGAAAATCTGCAAACCCAAAGACCTCTTCGAAGAAGACGTGGAGAAATATTCCCTTCATACGCCACTAGTCATTTCCTTTGCCAAAGCGTTGGAGAAAAAAGGTTTCTCCTTTGATAAAGGAAAGCTCACCACCACGAAAGAACTGGCGCGTCAAATCGCCCTAGGGAGGAAGAAATGAAGAACTTCGCCCTTGGGAAATACGTGCCTTACGATACGTGGGTCCATCGTCTTGACGCCCGCGTGAAAATCGCCGCGATGATCATGCTGATGGTCGCCATCTTTTTGCCCCAAAGCAAATGGATGATGGTCTTGGCCGTCCAAAGCGTGCTGTTCGTTTTCGTCACCATCGTCTTGGCGTGCACGAAAACGCGCCTTTCCTCGCTTTTGATTTCGTTGCGTTCCCTGTGGTTCATGGTTATCTTCCTGCTGCTGATTTACATCGTGGTTCCCAAAGCGGAAAACACATTGGGTTTGGCATGGGAAATCAATGGTTGGAAAGTCTATTGGGATTCTTTCGCCGAAGCGGGAAGAATCATCGCCCGTTTGGTCATGATGATTATGCTCGCCATGGCCTTGACGGCATCGACGAAGCCATTGGACTTAACTTATGCGCTTCAATGGTACCTGACTCCGTTGAAATTGATTCGTTTTCCTGCAGAAGAAGTGGCCATGACCATTTCGATCGCCTTACGTTTTATTCCGACTCTGCTTGAGGACGCGATGCGCGTCGTGCGAGCCCAGTCTTCCCGCGGCATGGACTTTGGTCATGGGAATCTCTGGCGAAGGATTACGGGGTTAACCTCATTGATCATTCCGTTATTCGTTTCAAGCTTTATCCGCAGCGAAGAACTCGCGAACGCGATGGAGTGCCGTTGCTATGATCCGCGCGAAAAACGCACGCGTTATCGCGTTTTGAAGTTCCACGTTGGCGATTTGATTGCATTCTTGCTCCCTGCCGCATTGATGTCGGGCGTGATTGCCCTGGCAGCCATGAATATCGATTTGTTCGCTTTGATGGGGATCAACGTCTTATGAGGTATTTGGCCAAGGTCTCTTATTCCGGTGAAAACTTCCTCGGTTTTCAGCGTCAGCCCAAAGGCAGGACCGTGCAAAAGGAAATCGAGACCCAACTTAGCCTACTCTGCGATGGCGAGACGCTTATTCGCGCCGCCGGACGCACGGA
>JBGUWA010000104.1:0-12770 GCA_045220635.1 Candidatus Alloenteromonas sp.
GGTGTGCACCGATCCTCCAATAAACGTAGGGTGATTTGGTTGATTCAATTCGTCTAGGACGCCTTCCAACCTTCGTTTTATACCTCCTTGGAAAGGGTTGCAGTTTTTTAAACTGGAGATATCTTCTATTCTCATTGGTAGGCCTTTGTAATATTCCCAATCAACGCCATAAATTTTGATTTTATGGTGTGGATCATATCCGTAATTTGGACTGCACGATTCACAAAGACCATAAATTATCTCTCCGCTTTCGCTTAAAATGCGATCACCAATTTCTTCTACTGTTCTAGGGATTATAAGAGACATTTTTAAATTGTTTGGTAATAACCTATATTCTAGTTTTGACAATTTTGAGAGGTTTGCATTAAGGAAATGGTTCCTTTCTACTTCAAGTTGAGATTTAACGTCAAAAAATGCTTTTGACCCTATTTTTTTGACGGTAGGTGGAATTTTAAATCCAGCCGGGATTATTTTGTGTTCGTAAGCAGAGTCTCCAATTATTTCAATCCCTTCGGGAATTTGGCTGAAATTTGCGGCTTGTAAGAGTGTTTTACCGTCTTTCGAAGCGATGATCCTTCCGTTGTTTAAACTACAATAATGGGGGTTTTCGTTATCAATAAGAACAACCGTTTTGTCGTCCCAAGCCCAATGGTATTGTTCATCGATTTCTTCTGCTTCCGAGCCAATGCGAATAATGCTGTTCTGCGCTGTATTAGGAGGTATATATTTGGCTTTTTTGAATTCAATTTCATCAACTTCGTCATGACACATTTGCCATAATGGATAATCGTCTAACTCGCCTTCAAATACGATTTTCCTAACTTTAAAAATCCTTTGATGTGCAAAAGCATTATCAGCTATTTCAGTAATTGGTTTTCCGTTAAACGAACATGGTACTATTATCTCTTGATAGTCGCCTTCGTATTTGACAATTGCATAAGATGAGCCTTTGTCTTCCAATAAGAAATTGTTGTATGTTTCCATTTTTGCTACCTAATCTGGCTAAGATTATAGCAGGGATAGGGGTAATCGGCTTGTATGCCTTAAAGCCAAAGAGGAAAATTTATCTTTATTTCCAGGTGTATTTGAGGCCAAACTTTTTGCAGTTTTCCTTCATTAATTCCTTGGCATTATAACAAAAGCCAAACACATGACTATCAACATAGATGTGGTTGGCTTGTCGTTTCGTTTGGTGGAACCGCCGAGAGTCGAACTCGGGTCCGAAGGAGTTCCCCTAGCGGCGCCTACAGTTTAGGCGTCATTAAGGTCTAATCGCATGGCGACCATGTCGCCGAAGCCATACGACGAGGCTTTGGTTTTTCTTACCGACTGAGTTCAGCCAAGTCAGCCGGCCATCACCTTTTTATGACACTCGTCCACGCCCAGGGTGAGAAAGCGTGGGGAGCGTGCTCGTCCGCGATACGCGGAACCTCTGTGGGTGCTCTAATTAGGCGCGAGCGAGGACGGCGCGGTTGTTACCGAGCATCCAGGGTTTGACATTTTTGTCAGTTATTGTTTTTTGGTCTTTTGGTTTACCAGACCACTGCAACCGTTAAGCGATTCTCCTCCGTCAAAACCATGACGGCCCCATTTTCAAAGAACAATTTGCCCAGTGGGCGAGGATAATATAATCGTCTTTTCGCTCCTTGACTAGGGGAAATGAGTTTTGTCGCTCAGGACGAGACCAAAGTTCATGTTTGAGAAAGGTCCTTTTCTTGCTCGGAACCATTTCGTTTCTGTTTTCGTAAGGTTTTTGCAGCGTTAACGCGCGAAGCGATGTTTTCCAGGCAAAAGGGTCTCTTCTTTGCCATCAAAGCGGAAACTGGCTTTCGTATTCGCGGGTACATCGATTTCAAAAGCGACTTTTTCACCATCTTTTTCCCAGCTCACCGCAATGTTGCCATACAAAGAATTCGTGCTTCCTTTGGCGTAGTCCACGCCTTCGCCGATGACGGGCGAGATCTCGAATTCGTTCTCGCCTTTGATTTTGATGCCGAGCATGGACTGGAAGAGCCATTCCACCATCGCGCCTTTGGAATAATGGTTCAAGGAGGAAATGCCCTGCTGGGCGTTCGGGCCTTCCCAGCCTTCCCAAATGGTTCCGGTATTCTCTTTGGCCATGTAAAGCCATCCGGGCATTTCTTCATTTAGAAGAAGCTTATAGGCATATTTGGGATCGATCTTCTCTAAGACATAGAGGATAAAGGGCGTGGATAAGAAACCCGTGCCAAGCCGCCAACGATAATGGTCCAGCGCTTCGAGGAGTCTTTTCTGCGCATAGGCGGTCTGCTCTTCGCTTAGCAAATCAAGATAAAGCGGGCGCACTTGTTTGCACTGCCGATCCGTATCCAACGTATGACGGGGTTTGGTCACAAGTTCTTGATAAGCTTTCTTTACGCCGTCGCGGTATTCTTCGAACAAGGTGTTGTTTTCTTTACGGCCTAGAAGATTGGATATCTTGACCATCAAGTCCATCATCCAATAAGTGTAGGCCATCGATTCTTCGGGATGAGGTTCGGCGAAATCGGTCCAAACGAACGCTTTGACGTCATTCGGTTCCGCCCATTCGCCATAGGATTGACCATTGTTGACGCCGTATTTCTTGTTCTCTTTGGAAAGATGCAATGGCTTGGCATACAAAGCATAGATGCCTCGGGCGCCACCGCAGCGACGGATCATAAACTTGGCGTAACGGACCATGCCATCATAATGGGCCTTTAGGATTTCGACGTCGCCATAACGTAGATACATGCGATAAGGGATAAGGATGCCCGCATCTGCCCAACCAACCGAGCCATTCATGACATCCATAAACCAGTCTTCGGCGGAATATGGGGCAATTTGGGGAAGGCGTCCATTCTTGTCTTGACGATCATAGATGTCCGTGACGTGCTTGCGGAAGAAAGCATGGCAATCAAATAAATACGAAGCGGTATCGAAGATGATTTGGCTATCGCCCGTCCAACCCATGCGTTCGCGGGTGGGACAGTCTGTAGGAATATCCACAAAGTTCGATTTGCAAGAACGAACCGTGTTCTCATAGAAGGTGTTAATGAGTGGATTGGAACATTCGAAAGTCGAGACTTCTTCCATTTGACTGGAAAGCGCGAGTTGCTCAAGAAGCAAAACCTCCACCCCTTCACATTCCAGAACTTCGGCGTATTTGAATCCGCCATAGAAGAACTTGGACTCGTAATCGTTCTCACCTTCTTTGCAGAGAAGCGTGATTTCTTGAAGCGGGGTCTTCTTGCCTTTGCGGATGCATTGGACGTTTTTCAGCGTGACATCGAGATTTTCATCCAGCATCTCGCCCAGTACGAGGTGAATCTTTCCGCCGTTTTTGGCTTTGACTTTGAGGTGGATGTTGCCCGCGACGTTATTCGCGAACTCATACACCTTCTTGCCGTTTTTGGATTCAAAGGACCTAACGGGCTCGTTACGACCAACTACGACAACATGTGTGGAGTTCGAAGCGCTGATTTCATGTTCGTATTCACCAACGCGGACCGCACCAAAATAAGACGGCTTTTTCCGGAAGTCCACGATTTCGCCATCTTTTAAATCGGCGAAGACCCAGGGTCCGTCGTTGCACCAAGACCAAGAAGAATCGGTGCAAATTCGCAGCAAATCCCCATCTTTTTTCTGAATTTCAAGTTGAGCGAGGATTTGGGTGTATTTGCCGAAGACATAGGTAAAACCCTTCGCGCCGATGCTGCCACGATACCAGCCATCAGAGAGAAGAAGCACCAATTCGTTCTCGCCTTCGCGGAGTAAGGAGGAAACATCATAAGTATCGTATTGGACCCTTTTCCGCGGATCGGTAGAACCGGGAGCAAGCAAAGCTTCCCCTACTCTTTTTTCGTTGATATAGGCTTCATAGATCCCTAAAGAAGTAATGTAAAGGGTCGCCTTCTTCACGTTGTTAACCATAAAGGCCTTACGGAAGCAATCGACGGGGTAACGGTTCTTTTTCGTAACCGAATAATTGCCGCGAATCCACTGGGCCTGCCAATCTTTTTTTGCCAGCAAGCCAAGGGAAAAATGTTGGGGATCACTATAGGAGGACCATTCACCCTTCTCGTTTTGGACACGGACCCGCCAAGAAACGAAGTCGCGGCTTTGGAACTTCTCTTCAAAACGATGATGCATCGAGGGGGAATGAACCAAGACGGTGCGTTCTTCGCCGTCGTTCACGCGATAGGCGATTTCATAAGCTTTCTGTGCCTGCAGGTCTTCGCCTACAATTTTCCAGCTTAGACGAGGCGAAACGATATCGATACCTAGAGGGTTTGTCAGATATTCCGTCTTCAATGAAACGAGCTTCATGTCTAGTTCCTCCATGCTGATTATCGACGCGCAGCAAGTTCCGTTTGGATCTTCGCGTAATAGGCTTCGCCTTTTTCGCTTTCTTTCGCCCAGTGCTCCTCAAACTTTGCCTCTTTCTCGGCGAGCTTTTTCTCGCGAGCCTCTAGTTGCTCGGGTGAAAGTTTGGCGAGTTTGGCTTGAAGCTTGGCATCGGCTTTGGCTTTTTTCGCTGCTTCTTTTTCTTCGGCGGCTTTGCGTCCGTTTTCACGTTTCAAGCGGGTGGCCTCAGCTTTTTCGTCATATTTTTTCAACTCGGCATCGAAGTCAATCGAAGGATTCTTTTCGCAACGGGCCTTAAGCTCTTCAATGAAGATTTCGCGAGCTTCAGCGATAAAGGCTTCTTCTTCGCGAAGCGCCTTGATTTCGGGTTCGACCCACTCTTGGCCCAAAGCGACGGCGGCAAGCTTCTGTCGTTCACGAATCACGGCATGCTTCTTCTCGATGGTCTTTTCCACGGTGAGGAAGAAGAGCAATCCGGCAAGGACTAACCCCGTGATGGCTTCAAGGCCAACGAAGGCAAAGGTGATGAATCCTTGCGCAGAGGCTCCCTGAATGAAAGTGATGGATTCTTCTGGGCCGAGCGCAGCGATTTGGGCTTCGTTTAATAACGGGGTCATGTGGCTATAGAGTTCGGGATTGGCTTCGTAAACGGATTTCTTCACCGGCGCATCGTAGCCGTTAGCGAACAACAAGCCATTGAAGATGGAGGTCGCGACGCCAACGATGGCAACGGCGATGATGTTATAGATGGACATGGCCACGCCATCGCAACGGATGCCGCTCTTCCATTCAACGTGGTCTAAACCATCTGCGAACAAAGCCATGAAAACATAGGCACAAGGCAAGCCGCCGATGTTTTTGATGAATTGGCCAACCAGTACCACAGGCATCGCGGCCGCGGTCCCAATCGGTGCCATCCAGCAAATGGCCGAACCAAGGGCATAAAGGATAAAGCCGGCGACCGTGACGTTTTTCTTGCCAAATTTCTTGGCTAATGGCCATACGGCAAAGATGCCAATGCCCATTGGAATACCGCCTAGGACCGATACCAAGGTTTGGGTAATACCATCGTTATAGGTGCCGAGGACGTAGTTGCAATAGTAAACAAGGCCAAGGTTCTTTAGCGAGGAACCTAATGTATAGATGAGGAAATAGACGAACATGATGACCATGTACTTATCGGTGAGAACGATCTTGAGCTGGGTGAGGAACGGGGGCTTCTTCTCGGTCGTGTCGCCTTGTTCTTCGGTGACCCTTTCTTTGGTGAAGTAATATTCGAGCAGGGTCAAAGGCAAGGTCAACGCGGCGAGGATGGACATAACCAGAATCCACTTGGCGGCGTCGGCTTTGATGACGGGCATGATTGCCATGGGGAAAACAAGCGCGACCAAGATGCCCGACATCATGATGGTCGAAATCTGGTTAAAAACAGAAAGACCGCCTCTTTGCAGGGTATTTCGCGTCGAAAGCGGGCACATCAAGTTGTGCGACATGTTGTAAATGGTGAAGGCAAACGAATAAAAGAGGTTGTAGGAGAGGATGATCCAAATGGCGGTCATGGTCTCGTTCATCTGCGGGATAACGAAAAGCATGATGCCGGTGAGGGGAAGCAAAATCGCGGACAGGAGCAACCATGGTCTGGCTTTTCCTTGCTTGGTCTTAGTGCGGTCGATGATGTAACCCATGACGATGTTGGTAATCGCATCGATGACTTTCGATAACAAAGGGAAGACGACTAAGAATAGTCCGCCCCACCACTCGCCGACAGCCATGACGTCGGTATAGAAGACATTCAAATAGGTAGCCAAAACGGCATTGAGCAAAAGCGCGCCGCAAGGACCGATGAGGTAACCGAGCCACTTTTCTTTCCCGGTGACGTTTTTGGAATGGATGCGGGAATTGAAGATCCGCGCATTGACGATGTTCTTCTTTGCCATGATTACTTACCCTCCTTGGGATCGATTGGTAGCGCTGGCGCTTTGATTTTTCTTAAGAAGTCTTTGATGCCTTTGATGAGATGCCCATTCGCTAGGTCTCGGAACCCTTCCGCGAAGTTATACGGCATCGCTCCCGAAGAAGACATCGACATGGACCGAATGGAATTGGTTACAAGGATGCGCTCCAAGAAGATCGCCCCTTTGATTTTGTTGTCCTTTTCGGTGCCTTCTGGCATTTTCTTTGCTTTCTTGAGGTCCTTCCTTGCAACCCCAACGATGGCGTTGAATAGGATTCTTCCCATGAATGTTGCCCTCAACTCATTCAAGCTTGTTTCTAGGGTAAATGGCTTTTGGGAAGGAAGGGGTGGCAACTTAATTCCCCACAACTCTTCATATTTCTCGTCAGTGAATTCCGCGAAATCCAAGTTGCAATAAGCGTTTTCTTTTTCTGGAGCCTCGCGTTTTTCGCCTGAGAGGACAAGAGATTCTTCCAGGACGATTTCATTTACGTTTTTCCCGATTTGGATGCGATATTCGCCATCTTCCAAGACAAAACGTTTTTCTTGGGTATCCCAGTAGGCCAGGTCTTCTTTACGGAGAAGGATAGCAACCGTTTTCGTTTCCTTAGGCTGCAAGAGCACTTTAGCAAACCCCTTCAACTCACGGAGGGGATGATGAGTGTTTTTCTGTGGCAAAGAAACATAAACTTGAACCGTTTCTTTGCCTTCGATTTCGCCTAAATTGGTAACATCGACGAATACCTCGAGCTCGTTTCCCCTTTCAGCCAGTCGAAGGTTTTGATAACCAAAGGTAGTATAGGAGAGTCCCTGACCAAAGGGGAAACGAACTTCTTTTCGGACCGTCGAATAATAACGGTAACCCACATAAATCGATTCTTTGTACACTTCTCGTTTCGTCTTGCCAAACGCATTTCCAAACGGGACATCTTGGTACGATATCGGCCATGTTTCGGCGAGTTTTCCGCTGGGAGAAACTTTGCCGAATAATAATTCATAAGTCGCCAGGCCGCCACATTGCCCAGGAAGGAACATGTGAAGTATCGCCTGGACTTGGTTTGCAAAGGGGAGTTCGATGACCGAGCCGCCATACAAAACCACGACGATTTCCTTCTTGGCTTGAACGAGGGCGTCCACCAACGCCAATTGGTTTTGGGGTAAAGACATATGGGGGCGGTCATCGCCTTCGGTTTCAACGTAGTCGGTTAAACCGAGGAACAAAACGACTTTGGTATAATCCTTGGCTAATTCAAGCGCTTCGTCGACAAGGGTTTGGTTCACGTCTTGTTTCTTTTCCTCATAGCCTTTTGCGTAACGATAATCGACGCTATTTTGATCGAAGGCCATTTTGGGAGTGACGTGGCGAGTGGGGTTAATCATCGAGGAGCCCGACCCCTGATAACGCATCTTTTCAAACAATTCACCAAGGATTAGCAGAGATTTTTCGTTTTTTAACGGGAGGGCGTTTCCTTCGTTTTTCAAAAGTACCGCACCTTCCAATGCGATTTCTTTGGCTAAGTCGTGGTGCTTATCCCAGTCAACGTTTTCCCGTTTTTCTTTGTCGAGATGCTTTTCCACCAAAGACAAAACGTTCTCGACGCAGAAATCGAGATCTTTGGTATCCAGGGATTTATCGTTGACGGCATCGAAAAGCCACTTTCTGCAAATGGCGGCATCACCTGGCATTTCCAAGTCGTTGCCGGCTTTGACGGAAGCGACGCGGTCTTTCACACCACCCCAATCGGTCATGACCATTCCTTCGTAGTCCCATTCCCCGCGAAGGACATCTTTTAGAAGCCAAGCGTTTTCCGAGCAGAAGACGCCATTGATTTGGTTATAGGCGGACATGATGGTTTCGGGATGAGCGGTCTTGACGACGTATTGATATTGACGGAGATAGATTTCCCGTAAAGCGCGCTCGTCGCAGACGGAATCGCCCATGAAGCGATAATGCTCGCTGTTATTTAACGCGAAATGCTTTAAGGAAACGCCAATTCCCTTTTCTTGGATGCCTTGGACTTCGGCTGCGCCCATTCGCCCTGCCAAGAAAGGATCTTCGGAAAAATATTCGAAGTTACGACCGCAAAGCGGGTTTCGCTTGATGTTTACCCCAGGACCCAAAATAACGTCGATGCCGTAGAACGAGGCTTCTTCCGCCATGGCATTACCCATTTTCCTTAATAATTCCGGATTCCAGGTGTTCGCACTGCAACTCGCAGTCGGGAAAGCGGTCGCGGGTAAAGATCCGGCAACCCCGTTATCCCCGCCTTCGTTTTGAACGCGGAGCCCATGGGGGCCATCGCTCATTCGAATCGAAGGGATACCTAGGCGCGGAATTGGGTTCGTGTACATGAAAGCATGACCGGAAACGAGGGCGATCTTCTCTTCGAGGGTCAAGGAAGACATCCAATGACGAATTCTTTCGCTACTTTGTTTGGCCATATTTATCTCCGCCTATACAATACCGAAAGCGTGCTGGCCTAGTCTTATCATTTTGTTTCGTTTTTGGTATATTTGTTTCAAATGAAAGATTTACCCGCCATCCAATATCTTTGCGGTAATCTAAGCGGTCTTTCTGGCGTGCCCGTGAGACTATATAAGAATAAGGAACAGGTCGCTTTCTATTCGCCAGTGCATCTAGAGAAGGATCCTTTTGAGCTCGACCAAGAGGAGGCTTTGGCCATAGAAGAGGATCTATATTATTTCGAATCCCCATATTCCTGTCTTTATGGCATTCTTCGTTTTGACGAATACTCCTTAGTGGCAGGGCCTATCGGGAGCGCTTTGTCTTCAAAGCCTGCGCTTCGTTCGATTGCTTTTTCCCTTGGGGTAGCTCCCGCTTCCGCCGAAGAATACGTCGCCGTGTTAGAGTCGCTACCGTCTTTGCCGTTGCTTTCTTTGCTTCAAATCCTGTGCATGGTGGATTTTGCCCTTACGGGAAAGCAGCGTTCCCTAGAAAGCGTTGCGATTGCGGAAAACCAGCAAGCCGTCATCAAGGAAGAAATGGAAAAGGGGCAAACGGAACGAACGTTGGAAAACTTGGAGCATTACAAAAACCGGCCTTATCCCGCCCTCGACATTGAAAACCAATTGATGGACATGGTCATGCGGGGAGACGTCGCAGCAATTCAGCGCTTCGCCTCCACCGCCCCCGCCATCGAAGGAGGAAAAATAGCGCACGATCAGCTGCGGCAGATGAAAAATACCTTCGTGGTAACGGTGACCTTGGTTTCCCGTGCCGCCATACGAGGCGGAATGGATGTGACTGCCGCCTTAGCGTTATCCGATGCCTTCATTCAACGATGCGAATTAGCCGATAACGCCCGTGATATCACCCAATTAAGTTACCGCGCGCTTTTGGATTATGCCGAACGCGTCGCCCAAATTCGCTTGGGTCAGAACCCTTCGCCCACAGTAATCAAAGTGTCCAATTACGTTCAGCAGCACTTATCTGAGCCCATTAAGGTTGAAGACATCGCAAACGCCTTGTTCATGGGTCGCAGCCGTCTTTCGACCAACTTCAAAAAAGAGACAGGCATGGGTCTAGCTGAATACATCACCATGATCAAAATCAACGAAGCCAAACGTATGCTTCGTTACTCGGATAAGTCGTTCGCGACCATCTCGCTTTATTTAGGCTTTTCCAGTCAAAGCCATTTCACAAGGACGTTTAAAAAAGTCGCTGATATGACGCCTTTCGAATATCGACAATTACACAAGCATTATTAGAAATTTAGGCGGTTTTTGCAAAGAATTACGCGTTTTTCTCTTGACTTGCGGGCTTTGCCGTGGAAAACACGCCATAAAGGATTTCCAAGACGATTCCCGCCACGCCTAAGACAAGAATCAAAATCAACGAGCCACCAAAAGTTACGCCATCCATCGGCAAGGAGTTCCATTCGCAAAGAAGTTGGGGCGCTACGCAGGTCATGACGATGCCCGTGGCCACGAGCAAAATGGACGCTATGCGATTGAACCGGCTCTTTTTGCCAAGCAAGCAGCTGATGCCGCCAAGCAAGAAGCACTGGCTCACGATCAGCATGAAGATGCTTAACCCAAAAGTATAGGAATATACTCCCGAGGGAACCACGTATTCCGCTTTGCCACCGAAAATCAGGGGGAAGCCAAACAAGGCAAGGCTTTCGCCACCGGTAGTATGGACGACCAAGATGGGACCAAATAGGCTCAGCACGCACAAAAAGAAGCATAGCGCCGAGAAGAAATAGAGGAATAAGACCCGTCTTTTCTTGCTGAACATGAGGAGATTATACCAAGGCGAAAGAGAAAGGGTTACGTCAATTCAACGCACAAGATTCTTCAAAGAAGACTATTTTTATTTTCAAATCGGTCAAACTAAGGTATCGTTTTGTTTGCTTTAAGCAAAGAGTTTGAAAACCATGTCCAAAAACAAGAAGAAACAAAAGAACAGAAAGAATAACGCCGAAACCCTCGCCAAGGTCCGTCTTGGCCTATCGACGCTTCTTTCCAATGACGCCTGCATCCGTTGCTCCCGCGAATGGAAGGGACCCATCACCATCCTTCCTATTTTCCTCGCCCTTGCCTCGGTCGTCCTTGCCGTTTTGCCGACGTTTGTCACCCGTATGAACGTGCAAGGTTCTTCCGTCGCCTTCAATGCCCCGGTCGCCCTTTATGACCAAGGCCTCGCCGACTTCACCTATGACCTCGCCTTTGATGACGAAGGAACCCAAAGAGATAACGTTTCTCTCGAAATCAGCGGCGGTACCTACCACTTGATGGGCAAATCCGTCCTCACCGGCGGAGCGGAATGGTACACCGTTAACCGCGCTTCCACCGCCGCATCCATCTTCGAGGTCTTCTTCAACGACACCCCGTTTGATGACAACACCTTCTTCAGCAACCTCAACGCCAACAAAACCCCCGAAGGCGTCAACCGCGATCCTGCCGCGGCGAAAACCACCCCGCAAGCCTCCTACCTTGCCTTTGGTAAACAATCCATCCGCTTCCTTAAGAAGACGGATCTTGCCACCAACGGCATTGCCGCTCTCACTGGTTCTTACGAAGGCTTGGAGGGCATGAAGATTTCCACTTTCGCCCCGACCGCCAAAGACGAAGAAGGCAAACAGTTGACCCCTTATCAAGCCGCCTTCGTCGATAAAATCCGTGTCTTCTGGGCCGATATCATGAATAAGTCCTATGACCCGGCGAAAAAAGCCGCGACTTGGCAATATACGGGCATCTTCGCCGGCATCGACGTCGGTTTGATCGTCTTGTTCGGCCTCATTACCTTCTTGATGACCCGCGGCAAGAGGAACCCCTTCCGCATCTACACCTTCTGGGAAACGCAGAAGATGGCCTATTGGGCCGCCTTTACTCCGGCGGTTCTCTCCTTGGCCCTTGGCTTCTGGCTCACGCAATACGCCTTCATCTTCTTCATGTTCGCTTATGGCATGAGGATGATGTGGATGTCCATGAAGTCCATGCGCCCGGTGCAGCAATAGCAATAGACATCCCTTAGACGAGGTCAAACGCCTCGTCTTTTTCTTTGTAGTAAAAGAGGAGCAGCATCGTGCCCCTCTATATATGAATATATAAGGATTAGTCGCCGTAGTCGGAGCCGCGGGATTTATCTTCCACGAAGACGCCTAGAGGATCCGAGATATCAAAGATTTCGCGGTAGATATACCCTTCGCGCGTAATCCAAGGATTCTCGAAGTCGGCGGTGAAGATGACTTTGTGGTGGGTTTTAATCGTGCGGTCGATTTCCGCCATGATGTCGTCGAAGCGCTCCGCCCGTTTTTCCTTAAAGCCAATAAGCCCATCGTAGAAGCCAGGTTCGACGTAGAAGCGATTGCCTTCCTCGTCGCCATAAAAATGGACGAGGTGGTTTTGCTCGTCAACGAGCTCTTGATATAGGTCAAATTCAGGGTAACGCATAGTCTCTTAACGGCAATTAGTTTATCCTATGTGCGAGGCAGACTAAAGAAAATGAAGAAACCTGTAGATCCCAAAAACATCAAAATCGTGTTCACCGATATCGATGGAACCCTATATTCCCATGTATCCGGAGGCGTACCCCAAAGCGCGATTGACGCCATCAACATCCTACAAAAGAAAGGCATTAAGGTCTTTTTGTGCTCCGGACGCAATTTCTATTTGATTCGCAAAACCGGTATCTTATCCCTGGTTCGCCCCGATGGCATGGTCACGATGAATGGCAGCAACGCCATCATCAACGGCAAAATCATCTACCGCTACCCCATTCCTGAAACCGTCGTCGACAAAATCATCCTCTTCGCGAAAAAGCTGAAATTCGGCTTAACCTTAATCGAAGAAGACGAAGGGCACATCAACATGATCGATGACCGCGTCATCTCCGCCCATGAAAAATATGGCACTCGCTTCCCGCAGCCTCGTCACTTCCCCGATCATTATGACCGCACCGTCTATCAAATGATCGCCTTCTGCGATG
>JBGUWA010000105.1:0-2372 GCA_045220635.1 Candidatus Alloenteromonas sp.
CGTCATGGGCGACCAAAAAAGGCCGACTGGCGCTTCGTTTCCTCCGCGCGCCGGCCTGCTGTTGCGATTTACTTACGAACTAACGAAATTCGTTCGGAAAAAGCAACGCGAAAACAAACGCGAAAAACGGGGGCGATTTTTTGCGAAAAAAACGAAAAAATTTTTTGCCCGATTTTCTTCGATGTGGCCGATGAAAAGCCACTTTTTTTCGTTCGTGTTTTTTGCAAAGAAAAATACGGCGAAAATTCTTATTGATTTTTTGATGTTTTGACCCCATTATTTGCGCCGTTGAATCGGACCCCGTTTTCGGGGCGATTCCGACCACCTTTATCTACTTGATTTGGAGGGTAAGTCTATGGCAGAAAAAGGAACCATCATCGCCTTAAGGCACGTGAAGAAGATGTTCGAAGACGGCGTCGTCGTCGTCGATGACTTCGATTTGGACGTCCAGGAAGGCGAATTCATTACGATTCTTGGCCCCTCGGGTTGCGGCAAAACCACGACGCTTCGCATGATCGCGGGTTTCGAGCTTCCGTCCTCGGGTCAGATTTTGCTTAATGGCGAGGACATTTCCTTGCTTCCCCCGAATAAGCGCCCAGTCAACACCGTTTTCCAACATTACGCGCTTTTCCCGCATTTGGACGTCTACGATAACGTCGCCTTTGGCTTGAAGCTAAAGAAAGTTCCGGTCGAAGTCACCGACCGCAAAGGCAACAAGAAGATCAAGATGAAGCGTCTTTCCGCGAAGACCATCGACGAGAAAGTGCTCCGCGCCTTGCAGATCGTCGACCTCGACGAAATGGAAGACCGTGACGTCTCCACCTTGTCTGGCGGCCAGCAACAACGCGTCGCCATCGCCCGCGCCATCGTCAACGAACCCAAAGTCCTCCTTCTCGACGAGCCTCTTTCCGCCTTGGACCACAAGATGCGCAAAGACATGCAGGTCGAATTAAAGGAAATGCATAAGAAGCTCGGCATCACCTTCTTCTACGTCACCCACGACCAAGAGGAAGCCCTCACGATGTCCGACCGCATCGTCGTCATGAAACGCGGCGTCGTCCAGCAAGTCGGCACCCCCGAAAACATCTATAACGAACCCATCAACGCCTTCGTCGCCGACTTCATTGGCGAATCCAACATCTATAACGGCACGATGGTGGGCGTCGACAAAGTCCGCTTCATCAACGCCGTCTGGGCTTGCCCCGTCGAAGAAGGCTTCGCCAACAACGAGATCGTCGATATCGTCATTCGCCCCGAAGACGTCATCCTCGGCCCCAAGGACAAAGGCATCGCCAACGGCGTCATCGCCTCCAAGATCTTCAAAGGCGTCCATTACGAATACATCGTCACCGTCGGCAAAAACGAGGTTCTTTGCCGCGACACCAAAGACCACGAAGTCGGCCTTGAGGTTTCCATCGCCGTCGACAAAGAGAACATCCAGCTCATGCACAAAGAGCTCACCATCAACGAATATAGCGATGCCATCATCGACAACCTCAACCGCGTTATCATCGGCGAAGATCCCTTCGAATGCGACGTCACGCAGCTCCTTAAGGGTTCCAAGCTCGACGACAACGGCTACCTCGTCGGCCCCGATGGCAAACGTTACGACCTCAAGAATGCTCCCGCCGTCGCGGAAGTGGGGCTCGACAAGATCTCCCTTTCCGACGATTTGAGCCTCGGCTCCAGCCAAGGCACCATCATCTCCGCCGTCTGGATCGGCGACCACTGGCAATACATCGTCCGTACGGATGACGATGAGGATTTCGTGGTCAACTCCCCCTATACTTGGAACGAGAACGACCTCGTCTCCATCGCCATCGAGCCATCCAACATCGCGCTGCGCCTAAAGAAGGGAATCGAGGAATATGTCATCGACTAAGGCCCATCGTTCCCATAACGGCGCCAAGACGTTCAAGCGGATCGTTGCCTTCAAGAGGAAATACTTGGCCATTCCGTACTTCATTTTCCTCGTCTTATTCATCCTCATCCCGATTCTCATCATCCTCGTCTACGCCTTTACCAAGACCAATGACGCGGGACAGCTTGTCTTCAGCTTCGATTCCCTGGTGGAGTTCTTCTCCTCCCCGACGAAGCTTAACGTCTTGGTGGTGTCGCTATTCATCGGCATCATCAACACCATGCTTTGCTTGGTCATCGGCTATCCGATCGCCTACCTCCTCGCCGATAAGAAGGTGAACAAAAACTACGTCATGGTCATGCTCTTCGTCATGCCGATGTGGATCAACTTCGTCCTTCGCACCGGCGCGACCCGCGACGTGCTTTACGCCATGGGCATCAAAGGCGGCGAACATCCTTATGCCGCGACGTTGATCGGCCTAGTCTACAACTACTTGCCTTTCACCATCTTG
>JBGUWA010000106.1:0-3692 GCA_045220635.1 Candidatus Alloenteromonas sp.
TGATGATTACGGATTAGCCGTATTAGAGATCCATGGCAAGGCCAACGAATTCGACTTCGCCGGTGAATCCGGAGATATCGCCTTTGAGTTCGATGACGTTGTAGCAGCGATCCAGATAGACGATGGCGTCAGTGCCATTCATGCCAATGCTGTGGTCCCAAGTGCCATCCGCGAGTTTGAACGCGACCTTTTGACCGTGCTTCAAGCCTGTTTTGGAGATGGTTGCTTCATAGAAGTCGCCATTCTTGGTGAGCTTGAGGTCGTGGCTCCATTCGTTCCAGGCGCCAGGAGCGGAAACGACGGTCGGTTCGGTCTCGCTCGTGTTCTCGACGCGGAGGATGATGTCGTCGACGAGGCCCACGGAAGCGGGTTTTTCGACTTCTTCGCAAGCGAGTTTCTTCGCATCGGTGCTCAAGTCGACGGACCATTCGAGGATGGCGACGTCTTGGTCATACTCGAAGCTGATGTTGTCAAAGCTGCCCGCTTCTTCGCCAGCGAGGGCGATTTCTTGGCCAAGGTCCCAGCTGCCGTTGGTGAACTTGAATTCTTCGCCGGTGGCGACGAATTTCTCTTCGCCATAAGCGTCGAGATAGTATTCCCAGGTCTTGCCTTCTTCGACTTCTTCCATGGCATCGTGGTAAGCCCAGACGTTGCCAGTCTCGCCGACGCAGAACGAACCGCAGAGGGAGAGGTTGTCCCACATCGCGTTGACGGTTTCGGCGGTGTTGGTGAGGCGGAGGATCAAACCATGCTGCATCTTCGGAGCTTCGTTGGAAGGAAGCTTGTATTCTTCGCGGGTGCCGGAAGCATAACGCGGGTTGGTAAGACGGCCGCCATCATAGGCGTAGTCGTCGCCATAGATCTTGTTGAGGGAGACCGCAAAGTTGGTGACGGTGTACTTGACGACGCTGCCGACGTCGGGATCGATTTCTTCTTCGACGGCGCCACCGATGACGTCGAGGGATTCCTCTTCTTCGTCGGTGAGGTCGGCCATCATCAAGTTGTAACGGTCGTCTTGTCCGCCGATGAACTTGTTGCGGACGCCAACGCAGTATTCATATTTGCCAACGATGACTTCTTCGCCGAGTTCGACGGTGTAGTAGCCCTCTTCGTCCGGAGCGTCAAGGGCGGTCGGAGTCCAGCCGTTGAAGTCGCCTTTGATGACGTATTCGAGGTTGTCGCCGAAGACTTCGTCGATTTCAAGCGCGATCTTGAACTTGAGGCTCGGGTTCTTGACGATTTCGGGGGCGGGCTTATAGGCGGCGAAGCCTAAGCCAGAGACGTCGCCGGCTTTCGCTTCATAGAGGTTGTCGGCGAGCTTGGTGAGGACGGGGTGGTCAAGGCCAGGGAAATTCTCGGTGGAATAGGTGGTCTTGTAGTTCCAGTCGATGCCTTGTTTGTCGGTGCCGACGTTGGAGGCAGCGTTGTAGCCAATGGTGATTTGGTAGCCATTGTCGCCCATGTCCAAGCCAGCGGCGATTTGGGCATAGAAGTAATTGGTGCCTTCGAGGCGGACCATTTCCGAGGCTTTGTCGGGGGTGGTCGCGTAGCCGTTCCAGTTACCGGTGATGAACGGGCTGCAATACGACGGCATGTCGGCGAGCTTCGCGGTTTCGGTATCCGTGAAGAGGAAGTAAAGCGTCACCTTGCCCTCAGCGGTCGGGATGCTAGGACCTTGCTGGGAAGATTGCGCGGGGGACGAACCGGCCGAGGACTGCGTTGGGGAGGACTCGCCACCACCGCAGGCGACGAGGCCCATGGACGCAAGAACCAAAAGGCCAACTTTTTTGTTAAACATCAATTTTTGCTCCTTTCTTTTCTCGCATGTGCGACCGGAGCTCATTCAGACGAAGTGAAATCAGGTCGGCACCAAATTGCGCTTAACTGCCGATAATTGTATGCGCTTACATGGGGGAGGGCAAGAGATTTGACTTGCGCTTTTTTCGCCTTCCTTTATATAGGGGCGCTTGCTTGGGTTTATATGCGCGTCACCGCGAACCCATGCTCCCAAACGCTGTCGCCGGCGACGTGGTTGCCGAACAAAATCGTGCCGGGGACGCGTACGTTTCCTTGGCGGTAGTTGCAAACCAGCAGGTATCTCGCGCCTTTGTCGATGCGTTCGACGCAAAGCGCCCCGCTGCTTTCGTAGATGCGGACTTCCCCCGCCCTCAATGCTCGCTCTTTCCTTAGGAGGAGCAACTCCAAGAACAAACTGTTTCGGAGGGAACCGAATTCCTCGCTCCCCCAATCCATGCCGCGGCGGTTATCGGGATCCCCCGCCCCCGCCATGAAGATCTCTTCGCCATAGTAGATCATCGGGTAACCGGGGAAGAAGGTCATCAAGGCATATCCCATCAAGGACAGATCCTTGTCGTCTTTGCAAAGGGTGGTGAAACGTTGGATGTCGTGGGAGGCCAGGATATTGAGCATCATGCGGTTATGGCCGTCTTTGTAACGCATCAATAACCCCTCTAACCCTTCCGCGGTCTCCTTCGCGTCGCGGATGCCCAAAACGTAAGAGGAAACGACGCCCAAGAAGGGGTAATTCATGACGCCGTCGAGCTGATCGGGGCCAAGATAGGATTCGCTATTGAGCCAGTTCTCGCCCAAAAGCAGCACTTCGGGGTCGACGTCTTTCAAGGCGATCTTCAGGCGAATCCAGAAATCGTGGCTCACCCCTTCGGAGACGTCGAGTCGATACCCGTCCACCCCAAATTCCTTTTGCCAATATAGGGCCACGGAAATCAGATATCGCTGCACTTCCGGGTTATTCGTGTCGAATTTGGGCATGCCATGGTAGGTGCCAAAGCAACGGTAATTCAACGGATGGGCATGGGGCTTATCGCCATCGATGAAGAACCAGGAATAATATTTGGAAGCCTTCCCTTTCTGAACCACGTCAAGGAAAATGGGGTTCTTGCTCGAGCAATGGTTGAAGACGAGGTCCATCATCACCTTCATGCCCTTCTCGTGGGCTTTTTGCACCAGTTCGCGGAAGGTTTCCTTCCCGCCGAAGCGCGCGTCGACGTCGAAATAGTCGAGGACGTCGTATTTATGGTTGCTCAAGGAAGGGTGGATCGGCGTGAGGTAAAGCACCCCCACCCCAAGCGATTCGAGGTAATCGAGTTTGTCGATGACGCCGCGAAGATCGCCGCCAAGCATCGCGTTATGCCTGCCCTTCAAGGACGTGCAATCCCAGGGGCAATTGACGTAGTTCTTTTGTTCCCGAGGCAAACCCGCCGCGAAACGTTCCGGGAAGATCTGATAGAAGACCCTGCCCTGCCAAGACGGCTTATCGATCACGAAGTCGTTTCGGTTCTCCCCCACGTATTGGTAGGCGCTTAGGAAGGCCAAGTCGAACTTATATAAAGAGGTTAGGCCTGTCTCGCTATAGTAGAACTCGCCTTCGTCGGTACCGAGCAAAAAGACGTACATCAACCGCATCGGGAACGCGTTTATGACCGTCTCGTAATAATCGAAGCTGACGTCGGTATGGGCCAGGGTCATCTTTTGGTAACGGTGGTTCCGCGCGAACCCCATCGGGTCGCCATACACCACTTCGACTTTGCTTAGTTTCTCCCCCTTGGCCACGGCAAGGCGAAGCAAAACGCGGCGTTCGTCGAGGGAAAAACAATAACGGGAGTCGCTGAGGTGACGGAGGTCGCTGCAACGCATAAGGGTCTCCTTGGTCG
>JBGUWA010000107.1:0-3654 GCA_045220635.1 Candidatus Alloenteromonas sp.
ACAAACTCATCTCCCACTTCGGCATGTCGTGGTCGACCTTGTTCCGCCTCAACATCGTGGACGCGATGGGCATGGACATCCATTCCCTTTGCACCTACGTTCGCGCCAAAAAAGCGGCAGTGGACGCCGTCTACATCGACTACTTGGATTTGCTCCAGCAATCCTCTTTCCCCACCCCCAACGACGATGAGGAACACCTAAAGGAAGTCCGCACCATCGTCAACGAGCTTGCCGCCCTGGCGATCGAGCTCAACATCCCCATCGTCTTGCTTTCGCAAACCGGCGCTTCCACCGACTTCGAAAAGACGGTCCACCAGCTTAATGCCTTCTCCGAGACCGCGCCAGGCAAAAACGTCACCAAGATGTTCATCGGCAAAGGCAACATCATCGACCCGCGCATCAACTACGACGACATCGTCCATATCATCCTCGTCGATGGCTATGACCTGCGTCATTACTCCTCCTTAAACATCAAGGAAATCTACAAGTAATTCCGTACTCCAAATGAAAAACAAGGCCCTTTTGCGGGCCTTTTTTCATTATCGACGCGCTTTTTCTTGCTGCAGCAAATCCAAAACGGCGATGCGTCCGTTATCGAAGGCGGGGGTCATGCCATCGCCACAGATCTGATGGGCGCCCGCGAAGACAAGGCCGTTGATGAAATAACTGCTTTTCCGGTCAAGGGTGCGCGCGACGGGGTGGTTGTCCATCGTGTGGCGGTAGCCATAGATGCATCCAAAAGGCGAGCCGCAGTAGTGGGCGATGCTCACCGGCGTCTCCACCGAAATCTCCAGGATATGGTCGACGAGGTTCACGCCCAAACGCTTGGACTCGCTTTGCAGGAATTCCTTCGCGTGGCGCGATTTGAATTCCTGATATTCCTCTTCGTTGCGAGGGGAGAAACAAGAAGCGCTAGGCAAACATACCATGTTATAGAGGCAAGTTCCCTTAGGCGATGCGTCGGGAATCAATAGATTGGGGCAGGTGATGGTGAGGTTTGGCCAGGCGACGTCTTTCTTTTCGGCTTCGAAAGTTTCTTCGGAGGAAGCGTTGGAGACGAAGACGCAGTAGTCTTTGATGCCAAGCTCCTCGGCAGGGCGGTCCAACAAGACGGCCACGGAGAAGCAGGTGATGCCTAGAGGCAAGGAATTGACCATTTTGTGGGCGTTTTTCGGCGCGGCAAGGCTCGGCTCAACCATGCGGGAATAAACGGCGTTAGGATAAGCGCCGGAGACGACGGCGTCGCAAAGAATCGTCTCGCCACCCATGAGGCGAACGCCTTTGACGCGGTTTTGCTCTACCAAAATCTTATCGACGCGTTGCCCATATTCGACCTGCACGCCTTTGCCTAGGGCAGCTTCGGCCAGCTTCACGCTCATCTCAAATGAGGTGTTGCGGGGCAAGTAGGGGCCATAACCGATATAACCGCCCAGAATGGTGCCATACATCGTAAACGGCAATTCGTTAAGCGGCGAACCCATATAGGGCCAATAGGCGCCCAAAATCTCTTGGACGAGGGGGGAGAAGCCAAACGAATCGAAGATCTCCTGCGTGGTATAACCAATCGTGGTCACGTAATCTTCATGGTTAAGCATCATGGCGACTTTGTTGGTCGGATGGTAAAGAAGCTCGGCACCAGAGTGGTAAAGGTTATCGCACACGGCGAAGAAGCGCGTGAGGGATTGCCTAAGTTTGTCATCGCCATGGACGGCGGAGACGATATCTTCGATCGGAGCGGAATAATCGCCGTCGGTGCCGGCGCGGATGGCGCAGTCGACGCGAGGCGAGACGTAACGATAGCAATAGGGGATGCGTAGCCAATCGACGAAGACGCCATTGCTTTCGAGGTATTTGCGGACGTATTGCGGGCAGCTCGCCGAGCCCACGCTCATCATTTCATGCAGGGCCGCCTCGATTTCGACGCCGCCGCGGACATAGCTTTGGGCGCAGCCGCCGGGAAGGTTATGCTGCTCTAACACCAAAACGCTGCGACCGAGCTTGGCGAGCTCGATGGCGCTAGAAAGCGTGGCGAGAGAGGCGCCGATGCAAATGGCGTCATAATGGTTGGCGAAGAATTTACTCATGGTTCGGGCGACGTTTGATGGCAATGACGATCATGGGGGTCGCGATTAAGCCAGAAACCAACAAAATGACAAGAATCCACGCAAAACCCGCGTTATTTTGGCTCGAAGGAGCAGACGTGTACAAAGAATTGACGGGGGTTCTGTCGATGAAATTCTCGAGCGCGTACTTGCCTGCGATATAATCGTAGCGTTCCACGGCGCGTCCATTGATGGTGTTGTCGACGGTCTTGTTCTTGAGTTTGGCTTTGACAAGGGAATGCAAACCATTGAAACCCGTTTTCGCGCCATCCCAGTCGATGGTAGAGCTCACGCCGATGGGGTCGCAGCCTGCGGTCCAGGTGTCTAGGAAAGCTGAGGACCAGTTGATGGCGGATGAAGTTACGGTTTTATAAATGCTGACCGCAGTTTGTTTGGATGTGTAACAGGCAAATCGAGGATTTTGTTTATTCCACTGAAGTGAGCGAGCGTCATTGTCTAGATTCGTGATGGTCGTAGTTCCGTTGCTGAAACCGATTGTCCAAGAAGAGTTATCCGTTACACTCTCCTCAATCAGTAGTTCGTTACCTGCCTCAGAGTCCCAGGACAAATAGGCTTGATCCGCGACTTTGAATGCGTAAGTGTTTTCTTCCGAACCTTCGCATACGGTGAGCGCCAACGCGGATGTGCGAGGGAACGACTCATCGCTTATAGTGACCTCCGTTCCAAGGCCAACGCTGCTGGTATTAATCGTGCCGATGGTCGTCAGGGCATAATTTTTTTCTGAAACATTTTCTGCAACGATCGTGACTTCATCGCCAACCTGAATATCGGACGCTTTGATCCATTTTCCGTTCTCGGGTTCATATTCCGGATCAAAATCGCCTTGCGGTTCGGGATCTGGGTCTGGGTCTGGATCTGGATCGGGATCGACGGAATGATAACCATGGAGGATGTCTTTGGTGGGGTTGGCGCTTCCGGTAGGGGTAGAACTATACGAAGTCACTTTGTGAAGCTCTTCGCTATAGACCGAGGTACCCCAAATGTAATCTGCCCATTCGGGGAAATCGATGAAGGGGTTGCGGTTATTCGTGAAGTTCCGATAGACCAAGTCGTTGCGGTGGATTTCGAAATCATCGACGGGGTCTAGATGATGCCATGCGAGCAGGTCGCGCAAAAGACCGATGCTCACGGCAGTGGATGGGGTGCTGTAAATGGTGGTCGTATCGACGGTGTCTTCTAAGAAAAGGTTCGGGTTTCCGCAGTTGATGTTATCGTCATCGCCGGCGATGTTGTTGTAGCGGGCGGCCATGTAAAAGACGGCGCGGGCGATGTCGCCTTTATCGCAGTCCTGGGGCTCGAAGACATTGATGTTTCCCAAAGAGGTGCCAAACGTCGCGGAAGTGCCGCGATAATTGTTGGCGACGACAACCGTGTCATCGATGAGATACTTAGTGCCTGCGTCTTCCGTTCTTCCCTCGGGATCGACGAAGCCATAGGAATAATTGCTGTGCGTGGAGGAATTGACGTAGGAATCCCCGGGCCAAAGGTGGTGGATGTCGCCGCGAGCGCCGGGTCCTGTTCGTTCATAACC
>JBGUWA010000108.1:0-5516 GCA_045220635.1 Candidatus Alloenteromonas sp.
TTTTCATCGCCCTTGGCCTAGAAATCGCCATCCATATGGCCTTTGCCAAACGCATTGGCCGTTATGGGGCGAGGGCGAGCTTTGGCATTTTCCTTACCGCGCTAGGCGCGTGGGCATTGCTCAGCGTGGGCTTAGGCGGAACGAATTTGAACGCGGAAACCTTCGCAACCGCATTGAACCAAGCCTATGCCGGGAATGGCCAAGCTTTGTATTTTTCGCCCGAACTAAGCGGTGGATACCTTGGCTCTTTGGCTTTTGGCTCCATCAACGCGATGGTGGGCAGCTTCCTTAGCTACATCATCGCCGCCGTCGTTCTTTCCCTTGGCCTATTGCTTCTATTCTGGCCGCTGCTTTTGCGGCTCGTCCGCTTTGGCCGCACGATGGACGCGGTGAAGAAAGCGAAACGTTCCCGCGAAAAAGCCGAAGAGGCCAAGTACAAGGAAAACGATTACGTCATCGAAGGCGATTCTCCCGCTCCGGCGCCGGCGCCATACCTCGAACCCTCCGCGCCAAAGCCCGAGCTTAACTGGGAATCGCAAGAAGATGAACCCGAAGACGATCGCATCCCGAGTCTAGGCACCGATTACGTGTTTGCTCCCGCGGGAGGCTCCACGCTTCCCTCGCGTAAGTCGCTTCGCCGTCAACGCTTCGACCAAGCCCGTTTCGAAGAAGAGGTGGTGGGCGATCCTAACCCCGCCGTATACCCCTCTACGGCGCCGAAAGAAATCGATAATCCGCCACTATCCGCCTATGGCCACAATCCCGTTCGCACCTCGGGCTTGCAGGAAGCCGTTTTCGATATCGATAACGACCCCTCGTTGTTGCCGCCTAAACCTACGCCCAAACCCGCGAGTCTACGCGAACCTTCGATGCCCGTCGCCGAACCCGCGCCATCGATCGTGACCACGACCGTTGTTCCCGCGGCGCCTCTAGTACCGGCGGCACCCGCCGCGGAAGAAGAGGAAGAGGAAATGCCACCTTTGGTCCTCACCCCCAATATCCCCGACGTCATCGCCCCTGGCGCCGACGACGACGAAGACCCGTTCGTGCCACCCAGCAACGAGCCGATCGTTTTGGCGCCCAACCCCGACATCATCATCACTCCTTCGACCATTGGCCCTGACCCGGCGCCGGAAGAAAGCCCCGTTGCCGCGTCTTCCGTGGATGCTTCTTCTTCTGCCGATGACGATGCCGAAGGACCTTTGCCTCCTTACGTTTATCCCGATTCCAGTTTGCTTGACAAAGGCGATTCGAGCATGGATCTTGCAGCCGCGAAGGCCGAGTGCGACCAGAAAAGCGCCGTCATTGACCGCGTTTTCCAGGAATTCGGCATCGGCGCCCACGTCGTCGACACGCTGATTGGACCTTCGTTCACCCGTTTCTCCATCCAGGCCGATCCGGGCGTTTCGGTTTCGGTCATCGCTCGTGCCATGCCCGACCTTGAGGTGCGTTTGGGTGGCGTGTCCGTCCGCTTCGTCGAACGTGTTCCCGGCTTCCCTTATAGCGCAATGGAAATCGCCAACAAGGTACGCCGCATCGTGCCTTACAAAGAGGTCTTCGATGGCCTGCCTCCTTATAAGGAAACCGCGGACCTTCATATCCCCTTTGGCATCGACATTTCCGGCGTTCTGCAAGAAGCCGACCTCTCCAAGTTCCCGCACATGCTCGTCGGCGGTACTTCTGGCTCAGGTAAATCCATCTTTGCCCATGGCATCTTGATGTCTTTGGTCATGCGTAACCGTCCTGAGAACCTAAAACTTGTTTTGATTGACCCCAAGCGCGGCGTCGAAATGGCGCCTTATAAGGATTTGCCCCATCTTCTTTGCCCGATCGTCAAAGAAGCGGTGCCTGCCCGTAACTGCTTGAAGAAACTTTGCGAACTCATGGATAAGCGTTACATCGCCTTCGAGGAAAAAGGCGTTCGCGACATCAAGTCCTATAACGCGGATTACGCGTTCCCCAATGGCAAGAAACGCATGCCTTACATCGTCGTTTTCGTCGATGAGTTCTCGGATTTGGTTGGGGAATGCAAAGACATTTCCGAATATGTGCTTCGCATCGCCCAAAAAGCCCGTGCCTGCGGCATCCATTTGATCGTGGCCACGCAGCGCCCCGACGTCAAAGTCATCACCGGCACGATCAAGTCCAACTTGCTTTGCCGCGTCGCGTTGACCGTGGCGTCGCAAACCGACTCCATCACCATCATCGGCAATGGCGACGCTTCCGAGCTTTGCGGGTATGGCGACATGCTCATCGATTGCCAAGAGCTTTCCAAGCGCGATTTCATCCGCGCCCAAGGCTGCCTTGGCTCTTCCGGCGAAATGAAACGCGTCTGCGACTTCATCCGTAAGCAGCTTCCGCCTTCCTATGATCCGGATTTCCTCAATCTTGAAGACGATGAGGAGAGCAGTGGACCCGAAATCCGCGATGGCGGCTATGCCCCGATCGTTCCCGCGATGTCCAATGCCGATCTACGCAAAGCCGGCGACGAGGAGAAATACCAATACATCAAATCCGCCATCATGGCCCGCGAATATTGCTCGATCTCGATGATCCAACGCGAGTTCGAGGTCGGTTTCCCGCGTGCGGGCAAGATCATGGCGAGATTGCAGAAAGAAGGCATCGTGGCCTCTCCTGGCGACACCGCCAACAACTCCAAGGGTTGCCGCGTTCTCATCCATGAAGATCCCGATGGTTCCGCGGGAGCGGGGGACTTGCCTTCCTAAAGGAACCACATTAGAATTTTGATAGTTTCGTTTTATGAAAGACACCTTCCTTAATGCCAAATTGGTCCAACCGGACTTGCTTCGCTTGGTCATTTTCTCTTCCCTTTCTTGGGAACGCATCGAACCGCGTTTGGTCGTCGATGGCATCCCCGGACCCAAGATGAAGCCGACCCGGCTCAATACCCTTTCCGCCTTGGCCATCGCCGATTTCCATTTGGAAAAGCCGCTCGAACTCGGCCATTCCTATTTCTTCGTGATGCCCCAATATGGCTCCGTGCCCGTCGACGTCAGCGAAGCCGCCCGCTTCCCCGATTTCGACGCCCGCTTCGCTTATGATGGCGACGATCTTGGCTATACCTATTCCCGCAAGGAAACCAAGTTCGCTTTGTGGGCGCCTTTAGCCAGCAAAGTCATCGTGTCCTACCGCGATAAACCGACCGACGAATTCACCCCAGTGAAGATGCATCGTACCCAAAAAGGCGTCTTCCGCGCCGCCATCAAAGGCGATCACGCCGGCGCCGAATACCATTACTTCGTCACCAATTCCGAAATCAGCGTCCGCGTCACCGACCCCTATGCCAAAGGCAGCACCGTCAATGGCGGGGAATCCGTCGTCGTCGACTTTTCCGCGATCAAAATCCGCACGCACCGCGTCGATTTGCCGATTTTGGAGAGCCCTAGCGACGCGATCATCTACGAAGCCCATGTCCGTGACATGACCATCCATCCCGACACCAACGTGCAACGCAAAGGCACCTTTCTCGGCATGGTCGAAAAAGGCCGCATGACCAATGGCGGCAACCCCGCGGGTCTAGACTACATCCTGGGTTTAGGGGTGACGCATGTTCAGTTGCTCCCGATTTATGACTACAAGACCGTCGATGAAACCAATCCATCGAGCGGCTATAACTGGGGTTACGACCCTGCCCAATATTTCGTCCCCGAAGGCTCGTTTGCTTCGGTATTGAACGATCCGCTTAGCCGCATCCGCGATTGCAAGGAAATGATTTCGCAATTCCACGCGAATGGCATCCGCGTCGTCATGGACGTCGTCTATAACCACGTCTTCGAATACGAGAACTCCATCTTCGAGAAAGTCGTGCCCAATTACTATTTCCGTCATCGTTCCTCCGGTTCCATGGCCAATACCTCCGGCTGCGGCGATGACCTCGCCAGCGAACGTCCGATGGTGCGCAAGCTCATCGTCGATGCCTGCAAGTGGTGGATCGACCAATATTACGTCGATGGCTTCCGCTTCGACTTAATGGGCATCATCGATTGCGATACCCTCAACGAAATCGCCGACTACGCCTTAGCCAAAGACCCGCATTTCCTCCTTTATGGCGAGGGTTGGAACATGGGCGGAGAGGTCCATCAGCCTTTAGGCCATATGGGCAATTATCGCGAAATCCCGCGGTATGGATTCTTCAACGATTATTACCGCGAGACTTACAAACGTCTTTTCAGCGAGGACCTTGGGGCGATCGCCGACGCCAAGCAAACCCTCATCGGATCCTGCGTGGATTACATCTTCCCCGCCAAGTTCCTCAACGCCAACCAGACCATCAACTACGTGGAATGCCACGATAACGCCACCTTCTTCGATTTCCTCGCCGGCAGGAGGGGAGATTTGGATGAGCCGACCCGCCTTCGCCTCGTCGAAGCGGCGACGAAAACCATCTTGTTCTCCATCGGCATCCCCTTCATCCACATGGGGCAAGAAATCGGCCTGACGAAGTTTGGCGAAGACAATACCTACAATAAGGGCGACATCTATAACCGCTTCGACTATGCGCTTTTGGATCAGCGCATCGAGATGAGCAAGCGCATCGGCCAAGCCATCGCTTTGCGCAGAAAGCTTCGCCCCTTCCATATCTTCGATCCGCGCGTGATTGGGCCTGCCCTCAACGTCTCGGACGAGAACGGCCTGATCCGCATGAACTTTGCCGACACCAATTTGATTGCCCCGCGGAAGAACCTGGAGCTCATCATCAATCCCACCTGCCGCGACATCGGCGTTTCCTTACCCGAAGGAAGCGTCGGGCTACTGGAGCCTCTTGCCTTCCAAGGCGAAGAAGGCCATAAGGAAGCACTGGTCCCCGCGCGTTCCGTTTTGCTCGTGGAGAGCTACTAAGGCTTTTGGGACAAAGCCATAATTCACCCCGTAGCATAGATCTTATAAAAGAGGTGTTTTATGCTTTCATCCGTCTTTCTTTCCGGACGCATCGGCCGGAAACTTGACCGCAAGACGCGCGTCATTGAGCTTGACGCTATCGTACCGAACTCCAAAGGGGAATACGTCGTCACCGAGGTTCCCGTCCGTTCCAGCCATGGCGACGAAACTTCTTTGATGCGGGCAGTCGAAGGGAACTACGTCATTTTGAAAGGTCGACTCGGTTATGAGGAGGGGATTGGCCTCTTCGTCATTTCCGAAATCGAGGAATATTTAGGCAAAAGGAAGAGCGAGTAGAAGGCTTTAGCCTTTCGTCGAATATCAACAAGGTATATCCTTATTAATATGCGAAAGGCATGGCGAAGAATCCGCATCTTCTTCCTCGCGATCTGGCGTGTCGTTTTCGATTATTTCACCTGGATTTTGCCTTATTCGCGCCACCCGGAACGTTATCCGCTTCAGCAACGTTACGATAAGGGTAGAGCGTTGGTGCGTTTCGTCCTCAAGAAACTTCATTTGAACATTCAGATCGAAGGCTTGGAGGACCTCGTTCCGAAGGAGCCTTGCCTATACGTCGCCAACCACGTGGGGGCGCTTGATCCGCTTATTCATATCGC
>JBGUWA010000109.1:0-2517 GCA_045220635.1 Candidatus Alloenteromonas sp.
TTGGACCAGGCTCTTGCCCTAGCGAAAAACGAAAAAGTGGATGCGATCATCATTGCCGGAGACGTCTATGATTCCAGTGCCCCAAGCGCGGAAACGATGGACTTTTACGACGATTTTTTAACAAAATTGCATTCTCTTGGTCTGCCTGTTTTGATGATTTCCGGCAACCACGACTCCCCAGAGCGTCTAGGCGTCGCGTCCTCTATTCTTAAGGAATCCGGAATTCATATCGTCACGGATATCAAGGATAGCCTTCGCCCCATTTCCGTTGGTGACGTCAACTTCTTCTTGCTTCCTTATTTCCGGGTCAGTGAGGTCAATCGCGCTTTCCAATGCGATTGCCATGGCTATGACGAGGCCATGAAGGAATTGCTCTCCCATATGGAGATCGACGTTTCGAAGAGCAATGTTCTCGTCACCCATCAGCCCATTCTTCCCGTGGGTGCAAAAATCCCTGCCTCGGGATCGGAAACTTCCCTAGACATCGACGCCCATGGCGACGTCGCTGGAACCGAAATCATCGATATCCGTTTATTCGACGCGTTCGATTATCTTGCGTTAGGCCATATTCATAAAGCGCAAAACGTTTCTCGTAACGCCCGTTATCCTGGCGCGTTATTGAAATACCACGTCAAAGAAGCGAGCGCGAATCGCATTTTCACCCTCGTCGAACTCCAAGACAAGAAACTTACGATCGAGGAACGCCCGTTGAAACTACTTCGTGACCTCGTCATTCTCCGCGGAACCCTGGAAGAGCTTCTTTCTTTCGACGGACATCAAGGCGATTTCGTCCGTTGCGTCCTCACCGAGGATATCATCGTGGACTCTCCCTACGACAAGCTCAAGGCGGTTTTCCCTTATTGCCTTGGCATCGAATATGCCTCGCCAAAACAAAAACAAAACCACGAGGAATACGTCGAGGACGTCGAGGAAATGGACAAGACCGAACTCTTCGACCGCTTCGTGAGCCAGTATGGGGGGCATGCCTTAGACGAACAAGAAGAAGATTTCGTCCGTAAGCTTTTTGAAGCGCAGGAGGGAAAGCGATGAAACCTCTCAAGTTATCCTTAACCGCCTTTGGTCCATATAAAGGACACGTGGAAATCGACTTCGATCGCCTTGGCGATGGCCTTTTGCTGATCAATGGCGATACCGGCGCAGGCAAGACCGCCCTTTTCGATGCGATTTGCTATGCCCTTTATGGCGAGAATAGCGACAAAGACCGCCCCAACGACTTCATCCGTTCCCATTACGCCACCCCAGATACCCCGACGGAAGTGCGCTTCGAGTTCGTTTGCAACGGCCACCGCTACGTCATTACCCGTACGCCGCTTCAATACATTCTTGGCAAACGCAAAGGGAAATTCGAAGGCGGAAAATCCCGCTCCGCGGCAACGGTCACGTTAGAAGGGGAAAGCCTGGATAAGGTTTACACGAGCCCCGCCGAGGTCAAAGAGAAAGTCCGAGAAATCGTAGGATTAGATGCCGCGCAATTCCGTCAGACCACCATGATTGCCCAAGGCAAATTCCGCGAACTGGTTCATGCTGACACCAAAGCAAGGCAGAGTTTGTTCCGTACCATCATGGATTCCGAACCCATCAATCAATTCTGCAAGGACATCGCCGAAGAAGCCAAACGTCTGGAGGAAAGCATCCAAAACGAAAACGTTCGCCTCGCCCAGGAAGTCCAACATTTCGTTACCGAGTCCGAAGAACTCTCGAAACAGATTCGTGAGGCCGACCCCCATTCCATCCCAACGCTTTTATTGCCGCGCTTAGAGAACGAAATCGCCGCAAGCGAAATCTCCTTAGCGGGATTAGCCACGGCGCAAGCAACCGCGAAAACGGAATCCGAAAAGGCAGACGCGGCCTTGGTTTCCGCAGAAAAGGGAAATCAAAATCGCGCGCTTTATGAGCAAAACCACGAAGCGCTACTTGTTTTAGCCGCCCAGGAAGAAGAGAAAACAAAGCTACGTGACGCGCTGTTGCTCGACGCCAACGCCAAAGAAGTCTTGTCCGTCAAGACCAACAAGGATTTGGCAGAAGTCAAGCTTCAAGAAGAGACAAAACTTGGTGTTGCTTTGCAAACGCAACTTAATGAGCAAAAGGCCGCGCTCGATTCGTTTAATAAATCCTACCTTGAGAAGATGCCTCTTCTAAAAGAGGAGCAAAAGCAGAAACAAGAAGCCCTTAACGCCGCCAAAGACCAACTCATCGAAATCCAGAAAGTGGAACGATTCGGCGATGGCTTGAAAATCGCTTATGCCAAGGAAAAGGCGCTTTCCGAAATCCTATCCAACATCAAAAAGGGAAGGCAAACCGCCATAGATGAAGCCGCGGAAATTCGCGCCAGCATCGAAAAGGAAGACTTAATCACCCCAAGAAGCAACGCCGCATATCGCCGCAAAGAACTTTTGGATCGCCAAGCTAAGCTAGCCACATTCATAGAGAGCCTCGGCAAAAACGAAAAAGCCAAAGACGATTTGGAGTGTCGCATCAAGGAGGCAGAGGAAATCG
>JBGUWA010000110.1:0-3076 GCA_045220635.1 Candidatus Alloenteromonas sp.
AGGCGCCTAGGTTCAGGTTCGCGCATATGCGCAGTTTTCGACATACGATTTATCTTTTGCTTGACTTCGCAATAGCTAAATCCTTTCATTGAAAAGCGGAGCTACGGGCTTCTTTGCGATTTTGCGGATCTTGGTTTGGAGTAAACCTTTGGCTTCTTTCTCCCCCGCCTCCGTTAATAGAAGATATTCCTCTACATAAGGATAGGGTTTGTAATGGGTCAGGAATCCCTTCTTCAGCAAAGCGGCGATGCTGGTTTTGATTTTCTTGACGCTAGGGGAAGTCAAACTGCCATACGTCTTGAAATAGCTATACCGCACTACCGCTTCTTCTCCGCGCAGCAAAAGCGCCACCGCTTGGGCGGAAGGGTCTAACCCGTCTTGGCTAGACTCATACACCGCCGCAAGGATTTTGGCATCCTTTGCCGGAAGGGAATATCGCGCATTTTTGGCCCGCATGAGCACTATTATAGCGGTCGAGAATCACTTTTGTTGCGAAAGCAACCTCACAATCCTAAAATAGCGCACATGGACGAAGTAGAGACGATAAAACTCATTGAAGCCACATTAGATAAAATCCGCCCATTCTTGCAACGCGATGGCGGCGACGTGGACTTCATTGGATTCCGTGACGGAATCGTATATGTGACCATGGTTGGCGCTTGCGAAGGATGCATGTTTGCCCAAGACGACATCTCCGCCGGCGTGGAAATCATCATCATGCAAGAGGTCCCCGGCGTCTTCGCGGTAAAAACTACAGATGTCCCCGAAGATCTGATGACCGCCTACTTAGAACGGAAAAACAAACAATAAAAAATCGCCCCGATGAATGCGTCGAGGCGATCTCTTTTTTTGTGCTTATTCCTGGAACCAGAAGATGTGGCCAGTCAAGATGATGCAGATCAAGTCGAGCACCCAGCCGATGAAACCGGCGAGGATGATCCAGATGATCGCGAGCACGAGGTGAAGCGTGTTCTTGTTGCCAATGGCGCCCAAGAGACGGTACACACCCCAAATGATATCGATGATCGGCAAGCAGAAGAGAATCTTCACAATGCGCGGCTGGTCATCCATCCATTTGACAAACTCTAACATTCCCTTTCCTCCTTCTTGCGGTTAAGTATACTACGAAATACCAAGTCAGGGCGAAAAAACTCTACAAAACCCAAATATTTTTGGTATTTGTTCCTTAGAATTCCAACATCCAGGGTTGGAGGATGTTCCCTACGATGTAACCGTTGCGGTTATAGACGTCTTCGCGATTATAGGTAAACGAGACTCCGCTAGGCTCAAGCATGAAGCCACCGGCCTCTTTGACGATCAGATCGCCCGAAGCGACATCCCACTCTTTCGTGCCAGTGGAAAGACGGATGAAGAAGTCTTGGTTGCCTTCGGCGATGCGAGCGAACTTCAACGCGGCACCCACGGGCTTCGCGTCGCCATGGAAATGGCTGACGTTTTCCCTCATATATTGGGCTTCGGCGGGTTGGAAGAAGGAAATCGAACGCATGCAGCGCAAATTTTCCTTTCGGCCATCGACGTGGATGCGAACCGGTTCGCAGCCAGGATCCACGCGATAGGCGCCTTGGCCTTTGATGGCGTAATAAAGGACGCCGCTATTGGGGACGTTAATGATGCCCAAAATGATTTCGTGGTTTTCGCAGAGTGCGACATTGGTGGTGAACTCGCCGTTTTTGGAGACGAATTCCTTGGTTCCATCGACGGGATCGACGATCCAAATGCGTTTTTTCTTGAAGCGCTCGGGGGTGTCCGCGCTTTCTTCGGTGAGGAAACCATCCTCGGGGAAAGCTTCCGAAAGGATGCCGCGGATAATATCGTCGGCGCGCTTATCCGCAAGGGTAACGGGGGAGTTGTCTTCTTTGATTTCGACTTCAAACGGCGTGCGATAAACTTCGAGAATCGCTTCTTCCGCCTTCTTGGCCGCTTCGATCGCGACCTTTAGTTCACGCTCCAACATCTTCGTCATCCCCCTTTAGTTCATTAAGTTTTTCCAAGACGTCCTCGATGGTGTTTTTGCCCACTTCGATGGTGCATCCCGAGGCATACCGATGGCCGCCACCCGCAAAAAGCACGGCCACTTGGTGAACAGGGTATCCTTTATTGGAGCGAAGCTCAATATTTATCACATCGTTTGGGAGGGAAACGAACAACGCATATGCGTTCGCTTCCTTATGGACATGGGCCAACGCATTAACCATCCTCATCCCTTCATACGCGGTGAAGCCACAGGAACTGCAGGTGGCTTCGTCAATGACGGAATAGCAGATGTTTCCGTTAACTTTGGCTTTGCGACGGATAATGGATTTCAACCGTTTCTTCTCGGGCGATTCGTTGTAGGCAATGGCCAAAAGCGAACGGATATGGATGCCGCGATGCTTTAATTTCTCGATGATTTCCATGGTGCGCGCCGTCGTGCCATGGTAAACGAAGCGACCCGAATCGGTGCAGATGCCCAAGTAAAGGCACTCGGCGGCGAGGCGAGAAATCTTCCAATGACAATATTCGGCCATCTCGTAGATGAGCTCGGCCGCGGCGATGCGGTTGGAGTCAACGACGGAAACGCCATCGAAATGCTCGCGTTCCTCGTTTGGCTGATGATGGTCGAATTTCGCGAAGTCTTTGGCGTTGAAAACCCTTGGGTCTTCGACGCGACGTAAGCAAGAGACGTCGACAAGGATCGCAAGAGAGGATGCGATCGTGGCGTCATCCACCCTGTCCATGGGAACAAGGCGGTCGAAGAATTGGGGCAACCCCGTGCCGATGGCATAGGCTTTTTTGTTGGGATAATTGTCGCGGATAAGCTCGCGCAAAGCGATCTGGCAGCCATAGCAATCCCCATCCGGCCCCTCATGTCCGTAGATGGTGACGATGTCGTTCGCCTCGATGATTTGTTTTGCTGCCTCGAAATCCATCATAGGTAACGCATTACAATACTTTGTATTGACAAAAAACGCAAAGGAAATTGTGAAAAAAAGCCTAATTTGCAAACGGGTGGTGATTTTACCTTCGTGGTATAATTTGCCTGCCCAGGAAGGATGGGCATCAATGACCCTTCCCG
>JBGUWA010000111.1:0-6704 GCA_045220635.1 Candidatus Alloenteromonas sp.
TCGGCAAGTCCGGCTACTTCACCTCCGACCGCACGATCGAGGAATATAACCGCGACGTGTGGAAACTCGGCAAACTTTCCCCGAAAAAATAAATGACCGACGACTTCATCGAACTCACTCCATTGTTCGCTTTGCAAGCCGCCTTAGACCAAGAGATCGCCGCGATCCATGACGTGGACTACGAATCCACGTTCTCGCGGCGACTTCTTGCGCTTTTGGTGGAACTTGGCGAATTCGCCAACGAAACCCGTTGTTTTAAGTATTGGTCCTATAAGCCCTCTTCCCCGAAGGAAGTGATCCTCGACGAATACGCGGATGGCTTACATTTCTTCCTTAGCCTTGGGATCCCCTTAGGCGTGGCCACCTACAAGCATTATTTCCGCGTCGAGGAAAAGGACCTGACGCAGGCGATACTCAATTGCTACGCCTCCGCGATCAAGCTCGACGAGGAATATACCGTCGAGAATTACGCGAAAGCCTTCGGCGATTACCTCAACATCATCCCCTTGTTCGATTATTCGAGTCAGGACGTGATCGAGGCTTACGTGAAGAAACTATCCACCAACCACAAGCGCCAGGAGGACCATTACTAATATGGAACCCATGCCCCAGAACTCGCGCATCAAGAAAATCCTCGCCATCGTCGGCGTGGTTTTATGCGCCTTCATGCTGGCGGTTCCCTTCATTCCGCTTTATGGCATCTTCATCAATGGCCAAGGAACCGTCTACGCCAACTTCATCAACTATTACGACATCGTGCCGACGAACAAATCCATCGCCTTCATCGTTATCTCGAGCATCTCTTGCTTAGCTTGTGGCCTAGCGGGGGTATTCTTCCTTCGCTGCTTCTTGGCCAAACCGCAAGTGGGGGATAAAGAAGACAAATTCTTCGTCTTCGGCTGCGCGATTTTCGCCTTAGCCTGCGTCCTCTATGGGGCGATTTGCCTCTCCGTCACCGCCTATTTCGCGATGCTGATCGGCGCGATATTCGGCCTTCTTGGCGTCGCGGGGATCATCTTCCATTACAAGGTGCTCTCCGACATCTAGTCGGCGAAAGGATGATCGAAGACGACATCGACTTGATAACCTAAGGAGCCTAGCTCCTTTTTAATTTCCTCTTGTTTGGCGTCCAAATCGAAAGGCAAAAGCACGTCGAGGTGGAGCACCTCGTCTTCTAGATGTAGGTCGTGGCAACTGATGCGGGGGTCGACGTTTTGGAGCAGACGCGTCGCTTTCTCGCGTAGATCTTGATGCTCGTCGACGGGGTCGACGTGTACCAAAGCGGAAACGTGGTATTTCTCCCCCAGGCCATGCTCGATCAAATCGGCCAGCTCATGGGCCTCGATAAGCGATAAACTCGGCTCGACCTCGATATGCAAGGTCAAAAAGCGCACGGACTCGCCATATTGGTGGCATAAGACGTCATGCACCCCATAGACGCGGTCAAAAGACAAAGCGTAGGCTTCGATTTCCTCGACGAAGGAACGCTTCATCGGTTCGCCAAGCAAAGGCGAGGCCGCTTCCACGAACGCGCGGATACCCGCGTAAATGAGGAATAAGGCGACGAAGCAACCGAGATACCCATCCAAGAACGGCCAATGGAACGTGGTGGACAAGATGGCCCCGACAAGAAGAAGCGTCGACAAAATCATGTCGGTGAGCGCGTCTCTGCCGACGCCTTTTAGGGTAGGGGAGTTCAGCAGTTTTCCCATCGCGAAATTAAGATAGGATTGCAGACCTTTGATGGGGATGGTCGCGCCTAAGGCGATATAGGAGAGCAGATCGTACGTCAGGGAGGCGTTATTGGCGATGCTTTGGATGGATTCCACAAGCAACGTGGCCGCGGAGAACAAGATGGCGGTGCCGATGACGACGCCTGCGACGTATTCCGCGCGGGCGTGGCCATAAGGATGCCCTTTATCCGCGGGCTTCTTCGCCAAGGAAAAGCCAATCAAGGAGGCGACGCTGGAGCCGATGTCGAAGGAGTTGTTTAGCGTATCGCCAATCAAGGCGAAGGAGAGGATCCAGCCGTTTCGGCAGGCCAAAAACAAGGCCGCGAAAAGCTTTAGGAACACCAAGATGGCATTAAGGACGATACCCAAAACCGAACATAAAACGCCATGGGCGGCACGGACTTTGCCATTGGCTAAGCTTTGGTAGTCTTTAATGAATGCCTTACGCAAAATCAAAAGCATGGCTCTAGTGTGAAGCCATGCCTAGGGGTTAATCAATATTAAACGGCGGCGACTTTCCTTAGTTCCCCCGTTTTTTGACCCAAACCAAACCTTAGCGATAAACGACGCTATAGCCGGAATGGTCGTTATAGGCGAGTTTATGCCCTTCCATGGTGAAGGTGCCGGTATTGACGCAATCGTAGGACGTAACGAGCCCGTGCTTGTTGAAGACCAGGTTCAACGTGAAGGAAAGGGTGCCTTCGATTTCGGGGTCGAGCTTGGAGGCGGGGAAATCGCCGGTGAGCTTGGCTTCGAAAGAGTTGGACTCGACGTAATAGGAAATCGCGGGCGATTGTAGCCCAAGCTGGGTCTCGAAGGATTGGAAGATCAGGGTCGTGTGGATGGCTTCGATTTGGTTCGGCGCGTCTTTAAACGTGCTGGTATAGGTGCCTAAACCATTGGTCTCGATGGCCCATCCCGCGATGGAGGGGTCATAGACATAAGTGCACGTCATATCCTTTTCGTCGATGTATTTCTCGCCATTTTGGGACGAATCGTAGAAGGCCGTCAGCCTTGCGGCGGTGTAAGAAGCCTCCGGGGCCGCCTTCACCGCGGCATAGTAGGCTTCCTCCGACACGGGGATGCGGGGGTCCTTTTTGCTGCTGCTTGTACCTGAACCGCTGCAAGAAAGGAGGGCGAATGCCGATAAGGTAAGAAGAAAGGATTTGACGTTTTTCATGGGATCACTCCAAGGAACTGCCATCATTTTAGGCGTTACGAGGGAAAGAAGATAGGGGAAGATTCCCGCGCTTTCCTATGCATAAGGAAAAGCCCCTCCGCGAAGGAAGGGGCAAAAGCTTTGCTATCGAAGCTTAGGCGGCGTAAGTGATGGTGAAGCCGCAGTGATCTTCGTAATTGTAGTTGGTGTTGTTGTAGGTGAAGGTGCCTTTGTTGAGGTTTTCGTACTTGGTGATGAAACCGTTGTCGTTGAAGGAAAAATCCACGGTCATGTTGAGGCTGCCGGTGGCGCCGCGAGCGACCATGCTGGCATCGATTTTGCCGGTGAGTTTCGCGCCAAGTCCGCCTTCGACGTAATACTTGACCGAAGAATCCGTGATACCCGTGGTCTTGATGAGGGTGTTCATGACGTTGGTGATTTGCGGGGCGACCATGGTGACGGGGGCGGTAACGAACATGTGGGTGTAACTGCCAAGTTTGTCATCGGTGGCGTTCCAACCGGTTTCGCCCCAGGTATAGGTGCACTTCATGTCGGTTTCATCGATGGTTTTTTGGCCGTTTTGGGTCAGTTGATAGAAAGCGGTCATGGTCGCGGTCTTGTAGGGGTTGCCCTTTTCGACGGCGGCAGCGGCGGCAGAGGCGAATTCTTGTTCCGTGGCTTCTTTGCGGGCGGGTTCGCCACCACAAGCGGCGAGGGCAAAGACGGAAAGGGCGAGTAAGGCGACGTTTTTGATTTTCATGGTTTTTTCTCCTAATGTTTCATTCATTTTAAGCGCGTCGAGGAAGCCGAGGGAAGAAAAACCATGTTTTGTTTTGGCGTTTTGTTTTTGGCGTTGGCGCGGAAAACTATGCAAAACCCTTTCAAAATGAGAGAATAGGCCAAATGAACTTGCTCTCCTTGCTCATTCCCAAAAGCAGCGTTGCCTCCCTGGATGGCGATGATACGCTTCGCGCGGCGGTCGCCAAAATGGCGCATCACCGTTATTCGACCATCCCCGTTTTGGGTAGCGAGGGGCATTATCTTTATTCCATCAGCACCGGCGACATCTTGTTCTACCTGCAAGCCCATGACCCCACGCTTCATGAAATGGAGGAGGTACCCTTAAGCGTCGTGCCGATCCATCGCCCGTTCACGGCCTTGCCCGTGACGGCGGAAGAAGACGTGGTGGTGGAGGCCTTGCTTAGCCAGACCTTCGTGCCGATGGTGGACGAGCGCGGCATCTTCGTGGGCATCATCACCCGCAAGAGCCTCACGGAATATTTATTGAAGAAAGAAGATTAGCGGAGTTCCCGCTTTTCTTTATATAAGGAAAAGGCCCGGATTGCTCCGAGCCTTGCTTTGGTTTGGTTTTCGCGACGATTACGCGTTGTAGGCAACCCAATTGCCGGTGACGCCAGGATCGCCCCAGCTCGCCGTGGTGACGCCAGAGATGTCATACATCGGCGTGGCGGGATTGATGTCGGCGATGGTGAGATCGATGGTCTTCGCGCCCCAGTCGGAGAGATCGGTCGCGCCAATGCGGGTGAAGATGAGGTTGGTGTAGGCGGAACTTAAGGAGAGTTCGAAGCTCCAGATGCCATTGCCAACGCTGGTCATGGCTTCGCCTGGCCAGTCCGCGTTTTTGGTCGGACCGTTCCAGAGGTAGATGCCCGAGCGCGCGCCATCGGCGGCCCACCAAGTCGCGTCTTTGAAGTAGAGGGTGATGCTTTCGCCAAGAATCGGTTCGTCTTCGGGGGAGACGACCCAGATTTCCGCGTCTTCGTTGATGTAGAACGTATATTCGCCGTCATCGGTGGCGACGAAGACCGAGGACTCGACGGCCAATTCCTCGCCATCAAGACCCGCGAAAAGGAGGTACTCGCCATCGAGGCTGACTTCGACTTCGTCAAGCGCTTCAAGGGTGAGCGAGAACGAGCCCAAATCCGTGCCGGTTTCGGGGGTGACGACGGCGGTGTTGGTCAAACGGCCGTTGAGGAATACGCCAAAACCTTCCGCTGGGGGTTCTTCGCTGGTGGCTTCACTGGTAGCCTCGCTGGTGGCTTGGCTCGTCTGTTCCGAGCTTTGTTCCGCGGGGGAAGAGGCGGGGTTGGAGGAGTCTTCGGGGGTGGAAAGGCCGGTGGGGTGGGAAGAGGAGGCAAGCTGACGCTGGCCGCACGCCACAAGCAAGCCCATCGCGACGATGGACATACCCCAAGTGAAAAGGTGCTTTTTCATAATGTTTCCTTTCGGTGATATGTGCCATTATTTTGGCCTTCTTTTCTTGCTTAGCAAGCAAAAACTGTCACGTCCGAGCCATTTTCGCGAAATTGAAAAAGCGTCAGGGGTGAACTGACGCTTTTATGGCGTTTGCTAGTTGGCTTTGTTGTCGGAGCCGAAGAGGAGGATTTTCTCTTTGACTTTGGCTTGGATGGCCTGGAAGCCGGGCTTGAGGAGTTTGCGCGGATCGTAGCCTTTGTCCTTGTTGGCGCCAGAGGGATCGGCCTTGCCGGCGGCGCAGTATTCGATGGTCGCGGCGGCGAAGACGAGCTGGCAGTCGGTGTTGACGTTGATCTTGCTCATGCCACCTTTGATGGCGGTGCGGATTTGGTCATCGGGGATGCCGGTGCCGCCGTGGAGGACGAGGGGGATGCCACCGGTGGCTTTCTGGATGTTTTCAAGGGCGTCGAAGTGGAGGCCAGTCCAATCTTCGGGGTAGATGCCATGGATGTTGCCGATGCCGGCGGCGAGGAAGTCCACGCCGAGGGCGACGATTTTGGCGCATTCGTTGGGATCGGCGACTTCACCATCCGCGGTGATGCCGTCTTCGGTGCCGCCGATGGCGCCGACTTCGGCTTCGATGGAGAGGCCTTTGTCATGGGCGAGGCGGACGAGTTCGGTGGTCTTGCGGGCGTTCTCTTCGAAGGGGAGGGAGGAGCCGTCGAACATGATGGACGTGAACCCAGCTTCGATGCAGGCGAGGCACTGTTCATAGTTGCCGTGGTCGAGGTGAAGGGCGACGGGGACCGTGATGCCAAGGCTTTCGTCCATGGCTTTGACCATGGCGGCGACGACCTTGAAGCCGCCCATGTATTTGCCAGCGCCGCCGGAGACGCCCAAGATGACGGGGGACTTCATTTCCTCGGCGGTGAGGAGGATGGCTTTGGTCCATTCCAGGTTGTTGATGTTGAATTGGCCGACCGCGTAATGGCCTTCATGGGCTTCGCGGAGCATGCGTGTTGCGTTTACGAGCATATGTTTTTGAACCTCCAAAAGTTCTCGTTAACGAAATTATCCTATTTCGTGGCGCGGATTTCCATACGAATTTGCCGAAAGGAAAAACCCGCTTTTTGCGGGTCTTTCAATGGTTTGGTCCGAAATTGGCTTTCCTCCGTCTTAGGCAATAGATATTGTCCGATTTGAGATAAGCCACTTCGTATTCTGGATGGAAGAGGTCCATATACCGCTTCGCTCCCGCGATGTAACGGTGGAACTGGTCGTCCGTGATCTCGAACAAGGCGACGAACTCAGCCTTCTCGATGCTTTCGCCTTTCAATAGCCGTTCCACGAGCCGGGCAAAGGCGAAGGATTTTCCCACTTTCATTATGTGTCCTCCAAAGTGGGACCTGTTTTGTGTCAGGTCAAGTCGTAAGTCGTCGGGTGGGGTAAAAGAATCGTCAACCAAATTATCATGGCAAATTACGTATTTGCAAACAATTTACGCGCACAAAGCCTAATTTGCAAACGGGTGGTGATTTTACCTTCGTGGTATAATTTGCCTGCCCAGGAAGGATGGGCATCAATGACCCTTCCCG
>JBGUWA010000112.1:0-2864 GCA_045220635.1 Candidatus Alloenteromonas sp.
ATCTTACTCTCCGCGGATGCGCTTGAGGGCTAAGGTCGTCTCGCCATAGGCGCGACGGAAATCGCCCGAATAATAATAGGTTTCGATTTGTTTTAAGGTGTCGTTGATTTCGCCAAGGTGACGACGGTCGCGGTTGGCGAAAAGGATGGCCGCGTCGGCGCGCTTGCATTCTTCGTAGTCGCCGATGACTTCGTTGATCGCGGTCGTGCCTTCGTCGTGGAGCTTGCCGATGTATTCGTTGATCGCGGCCACGTCGATGGGCAAGGTGTGGGAAATGCGATGGACCTCGTCGATATAGCCATAGCAAGCATCGATGGAGGCTTGGTATTTCTCCTTGACGACATCGAGGCCGATACGTTCCAAAGCGACCTCGGCGAGGTGAAGCTTTTCGTAGAATTCGTCGATGGTGACGACGGCGGATTCGGTATCGGATTTAAGGGAATAGAGATAACGTTCGAAGTCCTCGATCGCGGAGAGGGCTTGCTCGGCTTCGTCGCGAAGGGTGTGGATCTTGTCGACGAGGAGGGAATAGGGTTGCTTCGTGCCCGAGTGGATGAACGTGTCGAGCGAGCGCTTGGTCGCGCCGGCGATGTTGATGAAGTTCTTGATCGAGTCGATTTGGCTTTGGGCGGTGTCGGAGATGACGTAGATGCCACGGACTTCGGGAAGGCTATTGGAAAGACGGATGTACTTCTTTTCGATGACGGCTTCCTTGGAATAGATGCCTTCGCATTCGTTTTCGAAGATGAGACGGGCTTCCTTTTCCTTGTCGAAGAGGTCGAAGTATTCGTCGATGCGGGCGATGATGCCATCGAGTTCTTCCTCGACGCGGCGTAAGTCGAAGTTGGTGACGCGACGGGTGATGTCGGCGAGAAGGTTCTCCATGTCCTCGATGTTGGCGCGCACGAGCAAGTGATGGAGGGGGAATTCCGCCCGCTTCATCTCGTCGTAACGGTTTTGCAAAGACGCCAAACGATCGGGGATGACCGTGGTGATGGTGACGCAGATATTGGGCAAATCTTGCAGGCAACGGGCGAGTTCTTTGATGACTGCGCCGATTTCGGGGAGCAGGTTTTTGGCTTCTTCGTAGTTCGCGGATTCCACCAAACCCTCGAAGGCTTGGAACTTCTCGTCGATGAGGGTGAAGACGTCTTCAAACGATTGTGACACCAAAGAGAGGTCGGCTTGCTTGACGAAATAGCTCTGCTTGATTTTGCGAAGGTCTTCCTTGAGTTTCAAGGAAAGCTGACGGCATTCCTCTTCGGGTTTGATGAGCATCAGGAGGTCGTTGTTTAACGCATTGACTTCCTCGTCGTAGTTCTCGATGACCGTACGGGCTTTGGGGAGTTTGATCTTAAGTTCCTTGTAGGCGCGTTCGGCGAGCAAATCCTTGAGGTTGTTGATGGTCGCTTGGGCGGTCGAGTCGGATTTGTCGCGGATGTCTTTGAAGCGCTTGTTGAAGGTCGCATGGGTATCCACGTAAAGCAGGTTCGTCTGCGAGATGGCTTCGAGCCGGCGGAGATATTGCGAATCTTGCCCGGAGAGCAAGGCGTGCAAATATTCGAAGCGGCGCGAAAGCTCGCGGACCTGGTTTTTGTAACGGATCGAGGAGAGCAACGTGAAGTGCAAAAGCAAGAAAAGCGCGATCACGGCGACCGCAACGCCCGCAATGATGAGGACGATGGCATAGGTTTCAATCAGCATCACGTTTTTCATATGCCTAATAAGTGTAGCACCCTTAGGCGCGCCCTCGCACGGGAAAAAGAAAAAATTTTGCAAATCCCTCGAATTTTAGGTCCTGGAAGCCAAAACCATGGGGGATTTGCAAAGATTTTCGCCTTATTTGTTGTCGATGGGCTTATGGGGAAGGATTAGGAGCACCGAGGTCGTTTTCTGATACTCGCGATAGGCCGGTTTATAGGTGAGGAAGTGCTTCTCGATCATCGGAATGGAGATGAAGGAGAAGAGTAAGATGACGACGATGGCGCCGCTAAGCCAATACCAGGTGTGTTCGAGGTCGCGGACAAGCAATAACGCCCCACCCACCCAGAACAAGATTTCGCCGAGGTAATTGGGGTGACGCGAATAGTTCCATAAGCCGGTGCGATTGACTTCGCTGCGGTCGGTTCGCGTCTTGATCCACTTCTTCATCTGCAAATCGGAAATCGTTTCCAAGGCGACCGCGCCAAGCATGACGACCAAGGCAAAACTATCGAGCCAATGGATGTTCCATCCAAGGCAATAGAGGAACATCGGCACGGAGGCCAGATACACCACCAACGTCGGCATCATGTGAATGCCAAGGAAATTGACGATTTGGAAGGCGCCGCCGGTTTTTCTGCGGAGGTCGGCATAACGCCAATCGACGTAGGAAATATCGTCGAAGCCTAACGCGAAATTCCAGGTGAGCCGGATCGAATAAATCGTGACCACGGCGAGCAAAATGCCCGTGCCCCAGTTCCAGTTGCCGTACTCAATAAGAAGCAACAGCATCAAGAAGAACGTCTGAAGCGACCAATAGGGATCGTAGACGGAAGGCGATTTCTCGATTAACCCCGCGATATAGACGATGACGGTGGCGATGAGGTCGATCAGCAAAGCGTTGACTAAAGGCGGCACGCCTAAGCTATGGAACAAGGTGCCTAGCATTCCCGCGATGCCAAAGGCAATCAAATAAATGCCAAGAAGCAAGAGCAGGCCGAGTACTTTTTTCATTCGTGGTGACATGAGTAGATGATACAGGCTTTGCGTGTGCGCGAAAACAAAAAAAGGCGCATAAAGCCTAATTTGCAAACGGGTGGTGATTTTACCTTCGTGGTATAATTTGCCTGCCCAGGAAGGATGGGCATCAATGACCCTTCCCG
>JBGUWA010000113.1:0-1862 GCA_045220635.1 Candidatus Alloenteromonas sp.
CGCTTTGGCCACGCCGCCTTCCAAAACGGCGATTCCACCGGCGGAGCGGGCAACCCCTTCGGCGGCGGCTTCTCCTCGGCGGGTTTCGGCGATATGGACCTCGGCGATATTTTCTCAAGCTTCTTTGGCGGCGGTCCGCGTCGGCAACAACGCCAAACCGGCCCCCAAAAAGGCGACAACACGCTTACCCGCATCCGCGTTTCCTTCATGGATGCGATCAACGGCACCAAGGTCTCGATCCCCGTCACTTATGACGAGCCGTGCTCCCATTGCCATGGTTCGGGCGCCGAATCCCCCTCGGATATCGGCAATTGCCCCCATTGCGGCGGCACTGGCCAAGTCCGCACGCAACAACGCACCATCTTCGGCGTCATGGAAGGCGTCGCCCCATGCCCCCATTGCGGCGGCAGCGGCAAGATCATCCGCACCAAATGCCGCAGCTGCAACGGCGCGGGGTACCAGCGCGTGCGCAAAGACCTCACCGTCAACGTTCCCGCCGGCATCAACTCGGGTCAGCAGATCCGCGTCACCGGCAAGGGCGGACGTGGCGTCAATGGCGGCCCCAATGGCGACCTTTACGTCGAAGTCCTCGTCGCGGAGCATCAAACCTTCCGCCGCGATGGCAACGACATCCATATCGATATCCCCTTGAGCTTCGTCGATTGCGCCTTAGGCACGACCGTCACCGTTCCGACCGTCTATGGCGAAGTGGAAGTGAAGGTCCCCGAAGGCACGCAACCCGAGCAAATCCTTCGCCTGAAGGAGAAGGGCATCAAAGACCTTCATAGCGGAAAGCCGGGCAACCAATACGTCCACATCAAGGTCAAGACGCCCACCGGCATCAACAAGAACCAGCGCAAGCTCCTCGAGGAATTCGCCGCCCAAGAAGGCAAAGGCGATTCCATCTTCGATAAATGGAAGAAGGCCTTCAAGCGATGAACGAGTTCATGAGACTCGCCATCGAAGAGGCGCGACTTGGCATCCATTCCCATCATGGCGGCCCCTTTGGGGCCGTAGTGGTGAAGGACGGCAAAGTCATCGGCAAGGGGCATAACCAAGTCTTGCTCAACCATGACCCGACCTGCCATGGCGAAATCATGGCGATTCATGAGGCCTGCAAGACCTTAGGGACCCATGATTTGACCGGCTGCGCGATCTACACGACCGGCGAACCTTGCCCGATGTGCCTCGGCGCGATCTTCTGGGCCAACATCGAGAAGATCTATTATGGCTGCGACGTCATGGACACCGAGGAAATCGGCTTCCGCGACGAAGCCTTCTACAAGCACTTCGCTTCCAGGGAGATGTTCTGCACTCAGTTAGAGCGCGAGGAGTGCCTCAAACTGTACAAAGAATACACATCGCTTGACGGAAACGTCGGCTATTAGGGTCCATGTGGCCCTTTTGCTTTGGCTGGCGAAACACCCGGAACGGGGTAAATGAAGTAGAGGAGAAAACCCGGCGTCACCGAAGAAGAAGCGAAGCGACGACGGAACTAAATCGTGACACTGATGCATAAATCGGCTCGTCATGGGCCGATTTTTCCTTTTTTGTGGAATTAACCCTTCGCGCGTTAAGCGCAAGCGTCTATACTTACTGCGAAAGGAACCTTATGCCATACTGCCGGAACTGCCATCAGGAAATCTCACGCTTCGACACGGATATCTGCCCGCACTGCGGAACGCCCCAACCCATCGCCCAAGGCTACAAGACCATGGACGTGACCAAGGCTTTCAAGGCGGAAAACTCCAACGAATACGAGTTGCCGAAAACCAAGTCGCAAAAGGTTTTCGCGATCCTTTGCATGACCTTGGGCAACTTCGGCGCGCATGAGTTCTACATCTATCGCCCGAAGCGCGGCT
>JBGUWA010000114.1:0-7072 GCA_045220635.1 Candidatus Alloenteromonas sp.
TTTGCCATTGCTCGAAGCGATGGAAATATAGGAGCTGCCATCGGTGCGTTTGACGTCGAAGAGGTCGTCGCCTTCACGCAAGCCAACCGCGATTTTGCCGTTGCGGTTGATGGAGGCGAATTCCTTCAACGAGGTTCTCTTCACGATGCCATGGAGCGAAGTGAAGAAGAGGTAGTTGTCTTCCGGATAGTCATCGCAAGAGACGATGGCCACCACTTTTTCGTCTTTCTCGAGGTTGAGGAAGTTTTGAGCGGGGACGCCTTTGCCAACGCGACCCGAATCGGGGATCTGATAGCCACGGAGGCGATAGACGCGGCCAAGCGTGGAGAAGAAGAGGATATCGGTGTGGGTCTTGGTATGGACGATGAGCTTGGTGATGTCGCCAGCGGTCATTTTCATACCCGTGAGGCCACGGCCACCGCGATGTTGCGCGGAGAAGGTATCGTCATCCATGCGCTTGATGTAGCCGTTGCGGGTCAAGGCGATGATGATGTTCTTCTGCGGAATCAAATCTTCGTTCTCGATGTCGGCGGCTTCATCGGAGATTTCGGTGAGGCGGGAATCGCCGAACTTATCGCGGATGTCGCTGATTTCCTTGACCATGAGGTCGACGATGTTTTCCCTGGCGGAGAGCAAACGGTTGTACTCGGCGATATTGGCCTCAAGCTCGGCTTTCTCGGCGAGGAGCTTGTTCTGTTCCATGCCTTGGAGACGGCGGAGGGTCATGGCCAAGATGGCGTCGCACTGCTCTTCGGAAAGGCCAAAGGCGGCGAACAAGCGGGATTTGGATTCGGCGTCGTCATTGGAATCGCGGATGATGTGGATGACTTCATCGATGTTGTCGTGGGCGAGGATCAAGCCGTCGACGATGTGGAGACGACGGGTGTCTTCTTCCAAAAGGAACTGGGTTCTGCGGGTTAAAACGCGAACTTGGAAGTCAACGTAGTCCTTCAAGATGGGGATGATGCCGAGGGTTTTCGGGGCGCCTTCCTCAAGGCAAAGGTTGATGATGCCGAAGTTGGTTTGCAACGCGGTATGCTTGAGCAAGTTGTTCGCGACGACTTCGGGGATGACGTCTTTACGGAGCTCGATGACGACGCGGATGCCTTCTTTGTTGGATTCGTCGCGGACGTCGGTGATGCCATCGATGACTTTCTCGCGGACGAGGGCGGCGATGTTCTCGATCATCGCGGATTTGTTCACTTGATAGGGAATCTCGGTGACGATGATGCGGGATTTGCCATTATCCATGTCCTCGATGTGGTATTTCGAGCGGATGGTGATGGTGCCGGTGCCGGTGGTATAGGCGTCAAGGATGCCCTGGCGACCCAAAATGATGCCGCCGGAGGGGAAGTCCGGACCATGGAGGTAGCCGTTCATGATTTCGGCGGGCGTGAGGTCGGGATTCTTGGCGATGGCGATGACGGCGTTGATGGCTTCGGTCATATTGTGCGGCGCCATGTTGGTGGCCATACCGACGGCGATGCCTTGCGAGCCATTGACGAGAAGGTTCGGGAAACGGGAAGGCAAAACTTCCGGTTCTTGGAGGGTGCCGTCGTAGTTAGGCACGAAGTCGACGGTATTCTTGTCGAGGTCGCGGACCATTTCCAAGGAGAGTTTGTTCATCCTGGCTTCGGTGTAACGCATGGCGGCGGGTTCGTCGCCGTCGATGGAACCGAAGTTGCCGTGGCCATCCACGAGCGGATATCTCAAAGAGAACGGCTGCGCCAAACGGGCGAGCGTGCCATACAAGGCGGCGTCGCCGTGGGGGTGATATTTACCCATGACGTCGCCGACGATACGGGCGCATTTCATGTGCGGCTTGGAAGGAAGCATGTTGGTTTCCTTCATGCCGAAGATGATGCGGCGTTGAACGGGTTTGAAGCCATCGCGGACGTCGGGGATGGCGCGGCTGACGATAACCGACATCGAGTAATCGAGGAAGGCCGTGCGGACTTCGTCGGTGACGTCGCGGTCGATCAAGCCGGGAATGATGCCGGAGACGGCGGCTTCATGGCCGAACATCGCGTCTTCGGATTGTTGCCCTTCGTGGTTGAGCTTGGGGGCTTCTTCTTGGGTAGACTCTTCTTCTACTTCCTCGCCTTCGAGGATTTTCTTTTCTTCGTTATCCATGGATTCGGCCTCCTATTAGATGTCGAGGTTCTTGACGAACTTCGCGTTTTCGGTGATGTATTGGCGGCGCGGCGCAACGTCGTCGCCCATAAGTTCGGAGAACGCCTTTTCCGCGTCGGCGGCGTCTTCGATGGTGATGCGGATCATCTTGCGGGCCTTGGGGTCCATGGTGGTTTCCCAAAGCTGCTCGGCGTCCATTTCGCCCAAACCTTTGTAACGCTGGAAGGCGAAGCCGGGTTTGAGGTTCAGTTCTTTGCGAAGCTTTTCGAGCTGAGCGTCGTTATAGGCATAGTAGGAACTGCCTTTGTAATCCACTTTGTATAAGGGCGGTTGGGCAATGTAAACATAGCCACCTTCCAAAAGCGGGCGCATGAAGCGATAGAAGAAGGTGAGCAGCAAGACGCGGATGTGATCGCCGTCGACGTCGGCATCGGTCAGGATGACGATCTTGTGGTAACGGATCTTGGAGACGTCGAAATTCTCGCGGATGCCTGCGCCGATGGCGGTGATCATGTTGCCGATTTCGGCGTTGGCCCAGATGCGTTCTTCGCGGGCTTTCTCGACGTTGAGGATTTTGCCGCGGAGCGGGAGGATCGCCTGCGTTTCGCGGTCGCGGCCGTTTTTGGCGGAGCCGCCGGCGGAGTTACCCTCGACGATGTAGAGCTCGCAGGCTTCGGGATCCTTGGAGGAGCAGTCGGCGAGTTTGCCGGGGAGGGTGGTGATTTCTAACGCGCTCTTGCGGGCGGTTTCACGGGCTTTTTGAGCCGCCAAACGCGCCTTGGTGGCCAAACGGATCTTATCGACGATGATGCGCGCTTCGGCCGGGTTCTCGAGGAGGTAACGCTCAAGCGATTCGGTGACGACGGAGTTGACGACCTTACGGACCTCGGAGTTGCCAAGCTTGGTCTTGGTCTGGCCTTCGTATTGCGGGTTGGGGTGCTTGACGGAGATGACGGCGGTGATGCCTTCGCGGCAGTCTTCCTTCTTGAAGGACTCGTCGTCTTTGAGGATCTTCGATTTACGGGCATAGTCGTTGATGACTTTGGTCAACGCGAAGTTGAAGCCATCGACGTGGGTGCCGCCTTCTTTGGTGGAGATGTTGTTGCAGAAGGGGAAGATACCTTCGTTATAGGAATCGGTCCACTGCAAAGCCACTTCGGCATAGATGCGCACCTTGGTTTCGCCGTCGGCGAGGGTGACTTCCTCGGCGCCTTGGCAATAGATGGGCTCGGGGTTGACCGGGGTCTTGGACTGGTCGATGTATTTGACGTATTCGCGGATGCCGCCGTCGTATTTGAAGGTTTCGCTGACGGGGGTTTCGCCGCGGTCGTCGATCAAGGTGACGGAGATGCCGCCGTTGAGGAAGGCCATCTGACGGAGGTGGTTCTTGATGGTCTCGTATTTGAAGACGGTGGTTTCGGTAAAGATGGTAGGGTCGGGTTGGAAGGTGACGGTCGTGCCGCGTTCGTCGGAATCGCCGATGCGCTGCAAATGGCCAACGGGGTGGCCGCCGTTTTCGAAGCGGAGGAAATACTTCCCGCCATCGCGGCAAACGGTGACGTCCATCCAAACGGAGAGGGCGTTGACGACGGAAGCGCCGACGCCATGCAAGCCGCCGGAAACCTTATAGCCGCCTTCGCCGCCGAACTTACCGCCGGCGTGAAGGATGGTGAAGACGGTTTCGACGCCGGAAAGCCCCGATTTCTCCACGATGTCGACAGGAACGCCACGGCCATCGTCTTTGACGGTGATGGATTCGCCCTTGTTGATGGTGACGACGATGGAGTGGCAATAACCCGCCAAAGCTTCGTCGATGGAGTTGTCCACGATTTCCCAAATCAGGTGGTGAAGACCCGGTTCGGCGGTCGTGGCGATATACATGCCAGGGCGTTTGCGGACGGCTTCGAGGCCTTCGAGGACTTGCAAGTCGCTCGCGCCGTAGTCGGCCTTGCCCTTTTCTAGTTCTTTTTCGTTGGAGACATCTTGTTTTTCGTATTGGAAGCGATCTTCTTCGCGAAGGGCTTCAGACGAGACGTTTTTGTTTTCTTCATCAACCATCTCTAATTCCTCCTTATGGCGTTATGGTTGGCGACCTCGTAGACGGAGGCGCCTTGAAGGTTCAGTTCGGTCGCGGTCAGGAAGCTTTGCCCAAGCTTTTCGAGCAAGGCGAGTAGCCGCGAGGTATTCTCGGCGTCAAGTTCGCTCGTGACGTCATCGAGCACGCAGATGGGTTTTCGCTCCTCTTCTTCGATCAGGAAGAACGGAGCCAGTTTCAGTGCCAAGGCGGCCATGCGGTTTTCGCCTTGGGACCCAAATTCCGCGACGTCTTTCCCGTTCAGTTTGAAGGAGAAGTCCTCGCGGTGGATGCCTAGCGAGGTCGCTTTGTGGAGCAGATCCCCTTCCAAAGCGTCCTGATAGGCTTTCTTTGCCCGAAGTTGGAAGTTGCCGTCGTCTTTCACGAAGCTTCGGTAACTGAGGCTGCAGGGGGCGTTTACGCCGCGTAACGAGGCGAGTAGCTTCGGCAGCACTCCATTTAGGGCGGTCACGTACATCATTCGGTAACGGACGATGGGTTCTTGGACCGCGATGAGTTGATCCGTGACGACGTCGAGCAGGTCACGGTCTTTCGCCCCCTCTTTGAGCAAGACGTTGCGGTGCCGAAGCAAGGAAGCGTGTTTGCTGATGAGGGAGAGGTAGTCGTTTGAGCGCTTGGATAGGCTCACGTCGAGGAAGTTCCGCCGCTCGCCGGGAGGACCCTGGAACAAGCGGACGTCGCCTGGGGTGAAGAGCAAGACGTTGACGAGGCGGCTTAGCTCCGAGAGACGCCGCACGGGTTTCCCATTCAGGGAGACGCGTTTTCCATCGGGCGTGATCTCGACCAGGATGTCGCGATGAAGGTCGCCTTCGCGGACGAAGGCGCGGACGCTGGCGTAGTCTTCGCCGAATCGGATCAGGCTCTTCTCTTCCTGCGTTCGCCAGGAACGGGTCAAGGAGAGGAAGAAGATGGCTTCGGCGAGATTGGTTTTTCCGCTGGCGTTGCTCCCGACGATGAGGTTGGCCTTTTCCCCGAAGGTGATGTCGAGATTTGGGTAGGACCGGAAGTTCGTCAGGATTAGACGCTGCAAGATCATGAGGCGACGCCGAGAGTGAGGCCAGCCACCACCACTTCATCCCCGGGATAGAGCTTTCTGCCCCTGCGGGAATCGGGTTCTCCGTTAACCAAAACCTCATGGGTGGCCAAGAAGCCCTTTGCCTCGCCACCGTTGCCGATGACGTTCGCGAGCTTCAATAGTTGCCCCAAGGTGATGTAAGGAGTCGTGATGGTTACGATGCGTTTTTCACTCATAAAAAGGCGGTTTCCTTCCGCAGAATAAGTTTACTACATAGTAGTAAAGAAAAATAGGGGTTTCGAGCACTTTTTTACACGTTTTTTACGCCGTTTGAGCGCTTGAAGGTCAAAAATCCTTTTCGAAGGGGAATTCGCGCGTCTAACGGGGCTAAAAATACGGGGGAAGCGAAAAAGAAAAGGCGACTCGAGGCCGCCTTTTTCGGAATTTGCCTTAGTAGGTGCGCATCGGCGTGATGAGCTCAATGACGGAATCGTCTTTCGGGGAGATGACGACGAAGGGTTTCATCTCGGCCTGGAAGCAGATGCGGACGTCCTCGGATTTGAGGGCTTTGATCGCGTCGATGACAAAGAGGGAGTTGAAGCTGACGTCGAGGCGCTCGCCGGTGAACTGGAAGGTCTGAATGGATTCCAGCGCGGAGCCGGTCTGCTCGCTGCGGGAGGAGACTTGGACTTCGTCTTCGCTCATGGAGAGTTTGACGACATAGTCGCGTTCGGCGGAGAGCAAGGAGGCGCGGGACATCGCGGAGAGGAGTTCCTGCGCATTGACTTCGAGGTAATAGTTGAAGGTCTGCGGGATGATGGCTTTGGTGACGGGGTAATCGCCCGAGATGAGGCGCGAGCAGACGATCGTGTTGTCGAAGAGAAAGAGGACGCTGGCCTCGGAAACCGCCAAGGTGACTTTCTTGGCCCCTTCGAACATGTGGGTGACGTCGGAGAGGATGCGGGCGGGGGCGTTGCAACGGAAGCGCACGTCGGAATCGATGGCGAGGGTCTTTCTCGCCAAGCGGGCGGAGTCGGTCGCGGTGGCGACGAGGATGCCGTTGCCGGCTTCGAGGTTAAGCGCGGTGAGGATGGGGCGCTGTTCCTTGGTGGAAGCCGCAAAAGCGCTTTGCTCCACGAGTGAAGCGAAATCGGCGCAATCGAGGGTCAAAATGGTGCCGTTAGGTTCGAGATCGATGTCGGTGAAGGCTTCGGCGCGGACGCAGTTGAGCTTGAAAGAGGATCGACCATCATCGATTTTGGCGATCGAATCGTCGATGACTTCGATGGCGAGTTCAGCGCCTTCCATGCGGCGAACGACTTCGGTGAGCAATTTGGCGTTGATCAAGGCGGCGCCTAATCCAGCCGAGCGGATGATTTCCTTTTCGCCGATGCGATAGGGAACAAGGCACTGGATGGTGATCTCTTTGTTCGTGCCGGTGATTTCAAGGCCGCGGTCGTTGAGGTCCAGCTTGAGGTTAGACAAAAGCGGATCCACGGTTTTGCTGGCGATGGCTTTGGAAGCGGTATTGAGGGATTTCAGGAATTGTTCTTTGTCGATGCTTAGGCGCATGGTTCTTTCTCCTCGGTATAGATTAATTTTTTAGAGTTTGAAGTAGTAACAATAGTAAGGGGTGTGCGCAGTGTGCGTAACGTCGGTTGATATTCTATCACGTACCCCGCTTGGACCGAACACTTTATTATAAATAAACTAGATATACCAGCAAATAAAGGATACGACGCGGATGTGGTATAATCCCCACGCTAAACAATCAAAGGTGATTGGGAGGCGCTTCGGATTGGTTGTTTAGCATTCATCCCTTCCCCGGA
>JBGUWA010000115.1:0-30166 GCA_045220635.1 Candidatus Alloenteromonas sp.
TCCGGGGAAGGGATGAATGCTAAACAACCAATCCGAAGCGCCTCCCAATCACCTTTGATTGTTTAGCGTGGGGATTATACCACATCCCCGTCGTATCCTTTATTTGCTGGTATATCTAGAAATTTGGGTTATTTTGCCTTAGGGAAAGGCAAGCAAACCACCTTCCCGTCAACGCTTTCGAGTTCGATGCTTTGGTAACGCGTTTTCATGCCATGATGGAGATACTTCACGTTGACGCGGCCCTGCTCGACTTCTAGTTCAAATAGATTATATCGGCCTTCGCGATACCCTAAGCCATCGCCTTCGTCCTCATAATGAAGGCGCTTGCCCGCTTTAGGACCATAACGTAAACGGAGCGTCGAAGAAGGCTCGGCTTTGTCGTTGCCCTTTGGGGCAAGCGCGACGAGGCCACGTTCCCGGATGAACAAAGGAATATGGTCCATGGAAACGGAAATCAACTGATCCCCCGCTTCATAACGTTGGCCAGAAAAATAGTCATAAAACGGCTCAGGGAAGTAGCAACTACGCACCTCTTGCCCGGGGAATAATGCCGGCGCGAGCAACAAATCCTCGCCCAGCATGATCTCGGTATTCTCATTTATGACGCGCGCATCGAAAGGATAATTATAGATTAACGGACGTAAGGGAACGCTACCCTCGCTTTCGGCGAAATAAAGCTGGTCATAAAGCGTTGGCAAAAGCTCATAACGCGTGAGGACGGCTTTACGGTAATTCTCCAACGCTTTGCCTTGGAGATGGTACGGCTCTTGGTCCTTGGTGCCAAGCGAGGAATGGTTCCGGTAAAGCGGGAAGAAAATCGCCGCGATGGCCCAACGGACCAATAGCTCCTCCGTGGTGTCTCCTCCAAACCCGCCGACATCGACCCCGATATAGGCTTGTCCCGAAAGGGACATGTTCATCATTTGGGGGAAAGACAAACGCAGATGCTCGTAAATCGACTGGTTGTCGCCCGCCCAAGAGCTGCTATATCGGCACGTGCCGGCATAACCCGCTCGCGTGAGTTGGAACAAGCGCTTCTTCGCTTTCTCAAACCCTAACGCCCCGGCTTTCACCATGCTGTGGCCATAAACGTTATGCGCGATGCGATGCGGCACGCCTTCGCCCATCTCCACGTCTAGGGGAAGCGGGTCGCGGAAAGAAGCCGGTTCGTTCATGTCGTTCCAGATGCCATCGAAGCCAAGCCCCAAGAAAGAGGCGATATGATCGGCCCACCACTGCTGGACCGCAGGAGCTAGGAAAGCCGGGAACACCGAATCCCCAGGCCAGACTTCGTTATGGTAGACGTTCCCATACTGCGTGCAGAAATATCCGTTGGCCATACCTTCGTCATAGATGTCATAGCCAGGTTCTGCTTTGACGCCGGCATCGATGATCGGCACGATGCGCACGCCTTGTTCGTTCTTTTGCTTGATCCACTCGCCTACCCGTGGGAAGGTCTCGCGGTTTACGCTGAAATCCTTGTAATGGTCCATGTAGTCGATGTCGAGATAGACCACCGATAAGGGAATCTCGGCTTTTTGGTACCCTTCGATGACGCGGTCCACCGCTTCCGCGGAAGCGTAAGACCACCGCGATTGCTGCGCGCCCAAAGCCCAATAAGGCGTCAAAGGATTCCTGCCCGTCAATTTGGTGAATTCCGCGATCACATGCGGAAGCGAACCAACGAACACATAAAGATCCAAATAAGGCTCTTCGTATTCGACCTTCACGGCATGGGGGTCGCTCTTATTGAAGTCGAAACGCATCTTGCTTGGATTATCGATGAAGACGCCGACGGTTTCTTCAGGAGAGAAAAGCAAGAAAAACGGCATCGATTGGTAAAGCGAAGGGAACGTATCCACATGCGCGGCGGGATCGTCGGTATTCCAGTTGATATAGGAATAACCGCGTTTATCCAAAGGGCCTGTACGTTCGCCATTGCCATACACCGGTCGGTCGTTTTGGATTTCAAAGCCACCGTGGTAGCCTTCGTTGCCGCCGCTGCGATGCCCTTCTTTTAGAAGCATCTCAAAGGTCACTTCCTGGTGATATTCGGTCAAGGGTCTTAAAACCAAGACGGTCTTCTTGCCAAGCAACGCTTTGATATCCCCCACTTCATCCACGTAAACGGAGAGATTTCCATAGGCAAAGCAAGCCTGCTCGCCTTGATCTAGGACCTGCCCCCCTTTTTCCGGGGTGAACGGATCTGCGCAATAGCTTTTGGGGGAAGAGGCGGAATGAATCCGTAACGCCGTCTGGCTTAGAAAGGCGAAGTGGCGTTGCTCCCCACTGGCAAAGAAAGAATAAAGGCCGTCGTTAATTTGTTTGATGTCCATATCGCCCATTATAAAGAGGTCGCCGCTTTGCTAAAAGCAAACCTTTCGAAGCAAAGGCGAAAACGCGAAGTGGCCAAAAGGAAAACGGGGCGCGATATCCTCGCAAAACCCCGTTTATTTTCTATTTGAGGATGAAATCAGCGTAATCTTGGAGAACTTGCTCTTTCCCGATTTCGTTATGGATTTCATGACGCATGTGGGGATAGTACTTCGAGCTGACGTCCTTCACGCCGAGGGATTTGTACTTTTCCTCTAGCCAACGCGGACCTTTGCCGTTTTGGCCGACGGGGTCTTCTTCGCCGGCGGTGATGTAGATGACTTCGTCCTTGGAAATATTGGCGAAGGATTTCTTTTTCCAGATTAAGCGCATGCCCTTAAGGAACTCCCGCCAGAAGCCGCCGGTAGGCATATGGCCTAGATAGGGGTCGGCGATATAGGCTTGCACGTTTTCTTCGTCATAGGAGAGCCAATCCAAATCGGTCTTTCGGTCCTTGATGGCTTTGCCATAGGCGCCGACGCCGAGGTTGGTGAGGAAGGGATTTGGCTTATCCCAGTTGGATTTATGAACGATCAGTTTGGCAAGGAAATAAGCGACGCTCATCAAGCCACCCTGACCGCCATTGCTGCCGATGATCATGGTCTTGTCGGCGCTGCGGGGATATCGCTGCAAACGCGATTGCGTCATGAACGAGCCCATGGAGTGGCCGGCTTGCGTCGTGGGCAAACCGTTTTCCTTGGCCATCTGGGTCATGAGGTGGATGGCATCGACGGTTTTGGCGAAGGCATCGACGGGCCACTTCTGGAGGTCTTCTTCCTTCGCGGCGTTCAACCCTTGCCCAAAGGCATCCAAAATCCACACGTTGATGCCACGGGAATTTAGGTATTGGGCCATGCCGTCATAACGAAGCGCGTACTCTTGCATGCCCGTGATCATCGTTAGGTTGGCTTTGGCTTCTTCCGCGGGCCAATGGTAGCCTTTCAACGTTTCCCCGCTGGGGAGATGAATCTCAAAAACTTCTGGCATATGTTTTTCCTCTTCTTGCCCTTAATTCTACCATTCTTGGGCGATTTTTGGGTGGTAATTCCACCACAAATGTTCCCTAAAGAGAAAGCCGTAACTGTCTGAAACAATTACGGCTCTCCTGGAGGACACTGCCTTAACGGCCTTTGACGGCGAGTTTGACGCATTCGTACGCGCCGTCGTAGTAGCCTTGGGCTTTCAATTTGGTAATTTCATCGGCCATATGGGCGATGATTTCGCGGTCGCCGATCAAGCGATCGAGCATTTGGTTCGCGCTTTCTTTGTCGGGGCATTCCCAGGTCGCGTCGCCGAATTCCCGGCCATGGATCGCGCCATAGACTTCGTGGCCACCGATGTGGCGCATGAAGAGTTTGGGAATCGGATAGTAGACGAGCTCGGAGGGTTTGGTGACAAGCAAGTCGCTTACGGGCATCAAGAGGTTCGTGCTATAGACGGCCTCGAAGATGTTGCGGTTGTAGATGCAATAGATGCCATGGACTTCCTCTTGTTCCATCTTTTGCTTGAAGGACTTGAGCTCTTCGTATTGGTCGAAGAAGGTCGTCGCATGGATGTCGCCAAGACTCTTGAGCATCTTCTCGTAGACATTTTTGTGGTCGCCGAAGTTGATGAAGAGGGCGACTTTGTTCTGCTTGACGTAGGGAAGAAGGTGACGCACCATCTCCAGGAACTGCTTGAAGCCTGCCCCTGCCCCACCGACGGTGAGGAGGATGCGAAGGGCTTTGCCTCCTAGGGCGCGTTTCTTACGTTCTTCGTTGTCTTTCTCAAGGTTTACGAGCAATTCGTGGTCGACGAAGCAGCCCACCATCTTGAGATCGTCTTCGCTTAGACCCTTCAACGGCACCTTATCGAAGCCATTGAGCATCTTGTAGCCAAGGTAGGCATAAGGCGTCTGGACGGTATGGATCGCGCCTTCGGAGAGGTGAAGGCCCATCGGCCAGTTGTCGGGAACGGCGTTGACGACGTGGGTCATCCCCGCATGGATCGCGCCTTGGCTGGGCCAGACGTGGGTGGCGATATAAGGGATGTCCTTGTCGATGTTTTCGAAGATCGGCACCAGAAGCTCGGAGTTCTTCTGGTCTTTCGCGTTATAGGAGATCTTCTTGAAGCCTTCGCAGTTGAGGGGTTCCCAGAAGAACTTGTTGAAGAGTTTGGACTTCTGCGAGATGCGGGAGGCTTTCGAATAAAGGTCATTTTGCTCGCGGATCATCTTCGAGCCGGTCGCGTCGAAGGAGGCGAGGTCCAACCAATACGGGTGATAGCCTAACGCCTTCGCCGCCGAGGCCATGGCGATGGAAATGCGGTAATGCCCGAAGCCCATGCGAATGTTGCCCACGATCAAGGCCTTCTCGTCAAAGGGTTCGGAAGCCTGCTTGAAGACGATGTTGCTCGCCCCAAGGAAATCGAGGGTCTTGATGGGCTCGAAGCCGATTTGGTAATGGGCGGAAGAATCATCGCCATACTTCTTGAGGAACTTGGCTTTGCTCTTGTTGGCCCCCTTAATCGTCTTCTCGCTCATCTTGTTGCCAAAGATGACGCTGGATTTATCAGTCATGGTGGAGGGTTCCTTTCTTGGTGTTGTAGATCAGGCGGAAACGACGCTGATCCAAGGTATAGAAGATGTGGATATTGCGGCCTTTCTTCGTAAAACGGACGTCTTTTGCTTCTCGAAACAAACGTAGCTTCTCTTTTAGGAGGGCTCTGGTGGCCCCATCGTACGTGGCCACGTCGTCGCTGGTCATAAGAAGCGATCCAAACAAAGCGTTGATGGTCAGAAGCGATTCCTTTTGGGCGTCGGACATCTTGATGTTTTCCTTACGGAGCAAGAAGACGTCGGGGTCGTTACGGAACAAGACGTTGTCGAAGAGGGAACGGTAGATGGTGTTCTGGATGGTGACTTTCGTGGACACCCGTTCGCGGTGCATGTACTTCATATACCAGACGTCGTCGAAGATCAGCGACACATCCGGTCCGATGCGGAGGTAATCGAAGTTGCCATGGCTCGAGAAGATGTTCGCGCCGCAACCGAGGATCAATTTGTCCTTGAGCACTTCGCGCAAGAACCCATAGGCGAACTCGCTCATCTCGGCCCTGCTCCGCCCGCCAACCGGGGCAACGGTGACGGCATAGAGGAAGTCGAGCTTGAAGAAGTCGAATCCCATGGCCATATAGGTTTCAAGGCACTTACGAATATAATCGAGCACTTCTTGTTTGGAGAGGTCTAGGCAATAGAAACCCGACCAGTTGCCGCCGCATTTGATGGGCGCGCCGGTTTCGTCAAGGATCAGCCAATCGCGATGTTCCTTGAATAAGCGCGACTTCTCTTCCGCGGCGAAGGGCGCAAGCCATAAGCCGGCTTTGAAGCCACGGGAATGGATTTTCTCGACGATCGGAGACAAGCCATTGGGGAACTTCTTGGGATCGACGTCGAGCCAATCGCCCACGTAGGTCTCGTAGCCGTCGTCGATTTGGAAGAGCTCATACTCCTCGTCGAGGGCATCCAGATCGCGAAGGATGATTTGCTCATTGATATCCTGGTAGTAGTTATACCAAGAGGTGTAGCCAAACATCTTTTCGGCGGGAAGGGGTTTGAAGGAAGCGCGGAACTCCCTTAACCCTTCCGCGTAATCGCTGCCGAAATACACGTCGAACAAGGTGAGGCTCTCGCCTTGCCTTAGGAACCGCCCGAAGACGTCGGAGAGGATGTTGAGCACCCTGGCCTTCGTGTCGACCTCATAGATCAAGTAGGCCGTGCGGTAGTTGTAATTGAAGGAGAAGAGCTCGTCTTCGCCTTTGACGTAGAAGAGGTCATAGCCATGCAGGGTATGCGGTTTATAGGGATAGAAGATGGCGTCGCCGTATTTGTCGAAGGCGTAGGCTTTGACCAAGGCCTTGGGAAGCTTAAGGACGTTCTTCTCGTGGTCTTTTAAGGTCAATTCACGCGTATCGGTCCACGATTGGAAGCCGTTCGTGGGGAAGATGTCGTCTTTGTACATCCTTCGCACCGCGGAGAGTTTTCCACGGGCGAGGATGAGGTCTTTTTTGGCGGTGAGGACGACCTTGAAACGATGGTCGTCCCCGGAAATCGCGACGTCGAGGTCCTCACAAGACGTAGAGGCGTGGACGTGCCCACCTCCGGATGCGAGGCGGTATTCGATGTCGAAATTCTCCATTATTCGGCCTCTTTTTCTTTCTTTTCGCCTTCGATGGCGGCGAGGAATTCCTTGTCTTCTTCTTTGGCGATGGTCTTCATGACGTGCTTTTCGCGGTAGAAGAACAAGATGATGGCGCCGATGACGCAGAAGGCCGCGGCGACGATGGCGACCACGAGCATGCCGGTTTTGGAGGCGGTGATGTCATTGGAGTCGACGTTTTGGGTCGTGCCGATGATGGCGAGGGAGGTGAAGAGCAACATGGCGAGGGATTGTCCGAACTTCATGGCGAAGGTACGGGCGGCGAAGAACATGCCTTCGCGAGATTGGCCGGTGACGGTCTTTTCCGCTTCGGCGACGTCGGCGACGATCGACTGCGGGATGATGCCAAGCAAGGCCATCGGAAGGGCGGAGATGATCATGATCGCGATGCCGAACACCCAGCTGATCGCGTTCGCGGAACCTTCGTCGGGAAGGAAGCCAGGGATGGAGCTGACGCTGGCGATGACATAGCAGATGGCAAGGCCGAAGAAGCCGGCGATGACGAGTTTCTTCTTACCGAATTTCTTGACCAATTTGGTGACGAACGGATAGAAGACGGCGGAGAGAAGCGTCATGCCGCCCATGAAGACGATGACCATCGCTTCGTCAAAGCCCATGGAGACGCGGACGAAGAAGGGAAGGCCGGTCTGGAAGAGAGTGAGGCCAACCCAATACATGATGTCGGAGAGGGAGAAGGTGCGGAAATCTTTGTTTTTGAAGGTGGAGGTAAGGGATTTGAAGACGTCGGTGCGGTCTGGTTTGGAGTCGACGTAATCGCGTTCCTTAAGAAGGAAGGTGGGAAGGAGCATGGCCACGAGGGCAATGACGGCGAGGACGATGAAGCAGATGCGATAGCTCCACGCGAAGCCAACCGCGCCACGGATGAAGCCGGCGAAGAGGAACGGGGTGTAGGCAAGAAGCGTACCGAGCAAGTAGGTCATGGAGACCGCGGTGGAGATGTACATACGCTCGCCTTGGTTCTTCGCGAATTCGGAGATTAAGGCGTTATAGGGCGTGCAATACATCGTCATGAACGTGTAGAACAAGACGAGGAAGATGGCGATCCACGCGATGTTCCAACCCGAGATGGCGTTCACCGGAGCGATGAAGAGCAAGACGGTGACGGCGGCAAAGGGGATGGCCGCGAGCTGCATGAAGGGGATGCGGCGGCCGCGTTTGTTCTTCGAACGGTCGGAGAGCGAGGCGACAAGCGGGTCGGTGACGGCGTCGAAAATACGGCAGAGGGCCGTGATGAGGCCAAGAACCGTAAGGAAACCGCCGATGACGAGACCTGGCACGATGTACTGGATCGCACCATTTTCGGTGAGGTCCTTCTGGGTAGGCAGATAGAAGGTGATGAGCCAAGCGGAGATGATGCCGCCAAGCAAGGACCAGCCAAGCTGCCCGAGAGCAAATATCCACATTTGCTTTTTGGTTAAATGTTTCATGATCGATGAAACCTCCTTGTCTTATCTTCGTTCGAGGCGGTAAAGCACCGTCTCGACAAAAACCTTGAGTTCTTTGGCCTTGTCGATGACAAGGTCCTGCGCAATGACGCTTTGGCTGGCAAGTTTCTTGCATAAGCTAAGCGTCGCGTGGGTGGTCGCGAAATAGAAGCTCTCGATGTCTTCGATCTCGTTCACCGTGCCATCTTCCAAGCCCTTCTTGTAAAGGGAGAGGTAGATGTCCTTGAAGCGGTCGAGCCCTTCCTCGTAGGCGAATTTCTCGTTGGATTCGCTGGAAGCGACGAACACGTCGAATTGATCGAGGAAGCGATAGTATTCGGGATTGTTCTCATAGACGGAAGCGAAGACGTTATAAAACGCGCGCAACCCGCAGATACCCGTGCCCACCACGATATCATTGAAATAGGAAGCCATGATTTCCTGCTGCAGATAATTGGCGGCAAGGATGGCGAGGCGGGTCTTGGTCTTGTAATGACGGTAAATGGTCGCTTCGCCTACGCCGAGCCTCGTGGCGATTTCCTTAATCGTCGCCTCTTCGATTCCGCGCTGCAAAAAAACCGAAGCGGCAACGCTGGCAAGGGCTTCGTGTTTGTCTTTTGCGATCGTGTTCATGGTTTCAAATGATAGTCCGACTATCAATAGAATAGTGAAAGCGCTTCCAACATGCAAGAGGCAAAATCAAATTCGTGTGTTTTGCCTCAGCAAGGACGACATACGCGCGAGCGCCCTCACGCGAACATATTAAAAGAAAAAGCACCAAAAAAACGTTGCGCCCTTAAGGGTTTGAAATCAAAAACGCAGGGGTTTTGCGATGAAAACATGGTAAATCCGTTAACAATGGCATCCTGCGTTTTCCCTAAATCGCCGCGACTTGGCCATCAACGGTTCAAATCGGGGCCCGCAAGCGAAATTTGGGCGTTATGATTTCGCGTTTGCGTCTTTTGGCTTTTCCATTCCCTGCGGCGAGGATGGCGTTTCCGTGGCGCAACTATGGTTCAATTGTTCAGTCCGTAACGGATACCTACCAAGAAACAACCCAGTCGAGGGGATTGACGCGATGGAAAATCTCGCCTATACAAGCGAAAAAAAGTGGTTAAAATAAGTCCATGCCCGAAAAGAACAAGATCATTATCGTTGATGATGAACCCCAAGCTTTGGCGTCTTTTTTGTTAACGAGCCTTGGCAAAGACTTCGATTATCGTTTCTATTGCGAGAGCCCGTTTGACGCGGTGGAATATTGCGCCACCCACGACGTCCAGGCCGCATTCCTCGACATTCGCATGCCCAACATCAACGGCGTCGACCTCGCCGCGGAAATCCTTCGCGTGAACAAAACCATCAAAATCGTCTTCATCACCGCGTTTACCTATGATGAGCAGGCGATCATGCGCGAACTTGGCGACCGCGTCCTCGGTTTTGCCTACAAGCCTTTCGACCCCATCAAGATGAACGCCTTCTTCGCTCAGATCGAAGATCGCCCCGTTGACGTGTTCTTAAAGACCTTTGCCCCGTTTGACCTCTTCATTGACCGTCAAGCCGTGGATTTCACCTCCACCAAGAGCAAAGAGCTTCTCGCGTTGCTCACCGTTTTCAATGGCTCGACCCTCACGTTGGAACAAGCCATCGCCCGCCTTTGGCCCAATCATGACGTCGAACTATCCAAGCGCCTTTATCGCGATGCGAAAATCCGTTTGAAGTCCGCGTTAGAAGCCGCGGGTTTGGTGGACCTGGTCAGCTTCGGTTATGGCTACCTTCGCATCAACAAGGAACTCGCCCACTGCGACTACTGGGACTTCCTCGAAGACAAAATCAAACCCTATAACGGCGTGTTCATGCCCGGCTATGAATGGGCGAAAGAATACAAGTATCCGATGGATCTTAAAATCGCGGGGCTGCGTTAAGCTGCCCCTCTTTTTTTAACGACCCCCCCCCTGACACGCGGAAGCTGATTTCCACGAACATGCCTTCCTCATCGGGGATGATGTTCATTTTGCCTTCGTCCAAAAGCTCGACGCGGCGTTGAACGTTGCTTAAGCCGATGCCGCGGGAAGGGCTAGGCAAAGGACGCTCCGTGCCGTTATCGTGAACGACGATGGTCGCAAAGCCATGGTCAATCCATTCCAACACGCTGATTTTGCCATCGTCTTGATGAAGGACGCCCGAGTGCTGCAACGAGTTCTCCACTAACGGCTCAAGAAGCAAAGGAGGAATCTGCAAGTTAGGATCCGCCACTTGCACCTCAAAGGATACCTCTCGTTTCCTTTCGTATTCGAACAAGTCGATGACGCCACGCAAAATGGATACTTCTTGTTGAATCGGAATCGTCTCCTCGCGGACGGATTCGATGGCCAAAGTCTCCAAGCGAATCAAGGAATCCAAAAGTTTTCTCCCATCTTCCGTGGAGTCGTGATACGCCACCTGAACGTTATTCAAGGCATTAAGGAGAAAGTGCGGACGGATCTCGCCCTTCAACGCCTTTTCCTCAATACGGGAGATGCTTCGCTCATGGGCGAAAGCTTCTTCGTTTTCCTTTCGGATGCGAAGCATTTCGTGGAAGCCTGGGCCAAAGAATGCCCAACAGAGATATATCATGGCGATGATCATGCCCAGTCGCGCCTGCGCAAAAGCGGGAATCATCGATATGGCCGCGCTACAAGAAGCCAAAGCGAGGAAGAAGGAGCCGAAGCGATTCATCGTGAGCTCGTTGATGAAAACGTGGACGATGCCGCTGATCATCAAAAGCCAGAACGACACCATCAACGTGGAGTCAAAGAAGGCAAAAGGCGTCGCGATGACAGGCAAGGCGATCGAAACGGGATATCGCTTTGGGGAACGTAGGTCGATGCAAAGGTAACCCGCCGAGACGATCCAAAGAACCGTAAGCGCGCGATAGTTAAGCCAAAGTTGGTTGGTGAACGGATGGAACAAAACCAAGAAGATCGCGGTAACGTTTTTGGAAATGCCTCGCCATGAACGGATTGGGGCAATGGAGATCTCTAGTACGAGGGCCACCACTAACGCCACCATCGATGCGCCGAAAACCACGCGGTATATCTGCGTGTTGAAGCGTTCGCCGCTAATAAAGCAAAGACCTAGGCCAAGCGCGCCGCCAATCAAGAAAGCGATGTTTTCGCGCATCCGTATCGACATCAGGCGGCCTCCTGAACGATGATGATGGTTCCTGGGCGATAATGGACCCAAAGATTAAGCAACGAGCAACGCTCGCTGATGTTGTTTTTTATCGCCTCGGATAGTTCAATACGTCGAGGATAATTAAGGCGAACCGCACGGCGATGCTCGGAAATAACCATGGCTTCGTTTTCATCAATTTTCGCGGAAATCTCCGCAATAACCCCTTCAAATATCAAAGGTGGAACCATAAGCTGGCCTTGGTCGACATCCAAAAGGAGGACGCTTTCCCGGTTATAAATGGAGTTGGTAAGATCCAGCAGCCCTGATTCGATCTCCGCCTCCGTCGAAAGGGGAATCGAGTTCTCGCGAAGCGTCATCAAGCGACGACGCAAGAACGCGGATAACGATACGAGTCTCTTGTCGCCTAACGCGACGGAGGTTTCGTAAGACTTTCCGATCCATTGAAGCGAAGTGAGAATATCCTCCTCTTTCGTTAGGTAAGCCAACGCGCGATTGTTGACCGCGCGATAACGGTTTTCCAAAATCGCCTTGTCGCGGCGCATGACGGAATAACGGAGGATGTCGCCAAAAGCCGTGGCGAATACCTCAAGCGCGATGACGCCAGCAAACAAGGTCGGGCGAAGGGTTGGCAAAACGGGAATGACGTCTAAAGCAAACAAGGCGAGCAAAAGCCCATAGCCGCCAAAGGTCATGCACATCATGTTAAACGGCAAATTGCCTCGCCCCCTGGCATATAAAACGAAGCCTCGAACCGCCGCGGCAACGGGAATGGCGGACATCAAGAACAAAATGAGGGCAAGGTATGGGGTGCCGCTAGCAAGCGGAACGGAGCCAAGGAGAAGGGTCAAACCAATCAAGCCGCCGAAAAAGGCGCGCTTCGAGCAGCCTGCTTTTTGAGCGAAAAGCCCATAAAGCAAAAGGCAGATGATGCCACTAATGAAGCCGAATAAGGTCAAGCTGCCGAAAATCGCCCCGCTATAAAATAATTCAAGACCGATGAAGAACGAATCGCGGGAGAATAGATAAAGCACCGCCGTCGAAGCGACGACGCCAACCAAAGCGAAAGCGGATTTCCGCCGCGGCGAGAAGATGACGAACACGCTCGTTGCCACGATAACCGTCAAAATCGCCCCCGTGGCAAAAGGCGTGAATGAGCGCGTGGCAAACCCTGAAGGCGTCGCGCCATAACGATAGAACAAGCCAATATGGTCTGGGCCGCCGCTGCCGGAGTTGCCTACTTCCATCACGAATTCGACGATTCCCGATTCAGGTACCGTGACGTAACTCGAAAACATGTTGCTCAAATCAACAAAGGGATTCGCGGCGGTCTTACTTAGCTCCCCTGCCTGAAAGCAAAGTTTTCCATTAAGGAAGATTCGCGAGGCGACATCGATGTTTCGCGCTGGCGTGATGGCGTCTCCAGCGCGCATGCCCTTGAGAACGTAACGATAACTGGCATAGCCATCACGCCCCATCGCTCCGCCTTTGCCATCGGAATAGCCTACCCAAACCCCAGGCGTATGGAACGGCACCGCTTCGGGCACAGTCTCCGGTTCGGAGACAATCCAAGAATTCGGATAGAACTCAATTTCCCCAGTCAGAGTCGCCGTTTGGAATTCGCGGCGGTTATGACCCGTAAGGTCCACCTCCCCCGCCACGGCGGTAGGATAGGGCTCATTAAGGCCAAAGGTGATGGCGAGTTGGATGCTGATGGGGAGAAACAACAAGAGGAAAGCGACCAGAATAGGAAAAAGAAGACGAGTCCTCGCCCTCTTTTCCTTCTTTTGTGGGCTCGATTTCCCCACGAAACTACCTCTTATTTCTTCACTTTCTTCACGCCGAAGGATTTCATGGTGTCATCGATGAGGCGGAAGGACTGCTTGAAGTTCTTTTCGGAGATGATTTTGATGCAGCTCGGCAAATCCTTGTATTGCTTGGAATCCGAGTCGTCGTTGACGCGCATCTTGCTGCCGTCGTAGAACTTGGGATCCAAAGCGGTGTTGACGCGAAGGTGGACGCCGCCAAGGGAAAGCGCCACGACGACTTTCTTGCTGATGCGGAAGGAATCGTAACCAAAGCTGACGCGATGGGACAAACCATAGGTTTTGATCATGTAGTCGGAGAGTTGCTTGTACATGTCACGGATTTCCTTGGGGGCGTTTTTCATCTTGTCCTCGAAGGAAACCGTGTGGATGGAGCGCTGTCCGTCGTCGCTGGTACCCGGGCCAAAATCGACGAGTTCGCGCGTCGGATCGAGACGCTCCTTGTTGCGCGGATTGACGAGGCGCGGCAATTCGCGACGCTCCTCGACTTTCTTTTCGCCTGCGGGTTTGCGGACGGGAGGCTTGCGCGTCGTCTGAGCGGGCGCAGGTTGCGCGGCCGGCTTGGCGGCGGGTTTCGCCGCAGGTTTGGCAGCCGCTTTCTTTGGAGCAGGCTTGGCGGCAGGGCGCTTCTTGCCTTCATAAAGGACGGTGACGACCCCGTTGATTTCCATTTCAACGGTCTGGTCTTCGGTGATTTCGATGTTGATGGGTTCCAACTCTGGCATGTCCTTTTCCTCCGGGGGTAATGGTTCGTCTTTTTCCTCGCCGACGATTTCGGCGACGAGGTCTTCTAGCGCATCGTGCGAGGCTTGCTCGTCTACGGCGAGGGGTTCCTCGATGGGCGGTTCTTCAATCGGAACCGCATCGGGATCTTCCTCCTCGACGAAGATTTCCTCGACGATGACCTCTAGCTCAGGTTCTTTCGGAGCCTCGGGGGCGGTCCCAATCACGATTTCGCTGGGAACGACCGCCTCGCGCTTGCCTTCGCGTAACTTCGTCGGCTTCGGATTGAAGCATACGTAGCGAAGAACGGGTGGCTCCTCCTCGACTTTGTCGGCGTAGAAGAAACCCGCCTCGGCGAGGAGTTTCCGTAACGCCTCGCTTTCTTCGCGGACTTCGACCCAGACCATGTCGGGGCGAACGTAATCGAAGACGTAAACCAAGAAGCCGCGGATGGCTTCGCTCGCATAGCCTTCCTCAAAGCCTTCTTGACCAAGGAAAAGCTCGAGTTTCATGCCAAAGAAGCGGTCATAACCGGCGAGGTTGTCGCCGCTGACGCCGATGAAACCAATCAAGGCGCCGTCTTTGCCGCGGATGATGCCGCGATAGTTGTTGATGACGTAACGGGAAAGAAGGGATTCGGGTTCGCTTTCGGGAAGAGCGGAGAAACCGCAAAGGTCGCCGCTAGAGAGCAAACGGGAGAAGGCGTCCGCATCGGCTTCGGTCAGCACGCGGAGCAATAAATTTTCCGTAAGCAAAACGGATTCTTCGGGGAGTACTGTGCTAAGGCCGGTTTCGGGCATGGAAGCCTCCTTTCTCGTGGAGAAGATTGGGGATTAAGGAAATTGTAAATCATCTCCGCGATTGTTCAATCCCGCGTTACATGGGCGGGTGCGCTCGTTATTGGATGCCGTTGGGATTTTTCTTTTGGAATTCGTAGGCATCGTGGCAGGCTTGCTCGACGGTGCGGGTGGCACGATAGCCAAGTTCTTTTTCCGCTTTGTCGCAGTTGGCATAGAGGAACGGCAAGTCGCCCGCGCGGCGCGGACCCACCTTGAAAGGAACCTTGACGCCGGTGCCACGTTCGAAAGCCTCAAGCACTTCGAAGACCGAGGTGCCCTTGCCCGTGCCGAGGTTATAGATGACCAATCCCGGGTTCTGCGTGAGCTTCTTCAAGGTCATGACGTGGCCTATCGCGAGGTCGACGACGTGGATGTAGTCGCGGACGCAGGAACCATCGGGCGTGTCATAGTCATCGCCATGGACGGTAAGGAATTCGCGGCGTCCTACCGCTACCTGGGTGATATAGGGCATGAGGTTGTTGGGGATGCCGTTAGGATCTTCGCCCAACTCGCCCGAAGCGTGGGCGCCGATGGGGTTGAAATAACGGAGCAACGCAACGTTAAAATCCTCATTTGCCTTGCAAAAGTCCGTTAAAATTCGCTCAATCATGGCTTTGGAGGTGCCATAGGGATTGGTGGTTTCACCCAAGGGGAAGTCCTCTTTGATGGGCAGACTCGGAGGTTCGCCATAGACGGTCGCGGAGGAGGAGAAGATGAGGTTTTTGACGCCATGCTTCCTCATGCACTCAAGAAGCGCAAGCGTCGAACCGAGGTTGTTCGCGTAGTACTCCAAGGGTTTGGAAACCGATTCGCCGACGGCCTTTAGACCGGCGAAGTGGATGACCGCGTCGATCTTGTGGTTGGCGAAGACCGCGTCAAGTTTGGCCTTGTCGCAAAGGTCGAGCTCAAAGAACTCCGGGCGCACCTTGGCCACCTTCTCAATGCGGTCAAGGACGGCGATCTTGGAGTTGACCAAGTTGTCGACGATGATGGGCGTATGCCCTGCCGAAACGAGTTCGACGACGGTGTGGGAGCCAATGAAGCCAAGGCCTCCGGTAACTAAGATGTTCATGTGTTTCTCCTTTTCTTTGTCGCTTTTTTCCGCGACGTTGTTTTCTTGGGTTGGGGTCTTTCCGGCTCGCCCATCGAAGTCGATATTTTGGCGATGATGTAATCGGAAAGCAATTTGTTGGCTTGGGCTTGGATTGCAAGGCGCATCGCGATGAGGCCCAAGGCATCGCGCGCGTTTTGTTCGGCTTGCTCGGCGGGGAGCTTGCCTGCCTCCCCTTTGTAACGACGGTAGATCGCGTCGACGCGGGAAGAGGTTTTCTTTGCTGCATCGGAAAGAATACTCATTTCCACGTCAGACCAAAAGCGGTAAAGCGTTTCTTTGTTCGTCGAAATGCCGCTGTCGAGCTTAAGTAAGGTGGAAAGATCCGCCATGGAGACCGTGGTCTTCATGAGGGTGATGGCGATCAGGTAACCAATTTGGTCGCGGGAATATTTCTTCTTCGCGGGTTCGTCGATGATCTTCGACTTCACGTAGTTGTTGACCATGAAGGACGTCAAGGGTTTAGCGTCTTCTGCGGAAAGGGAAGACAACGCATCGTTAACGAACTGCAGCACCTGCTCCATATAAAGCGGAACGCCCGGCAACTCCTTGTACTTGGGAAGCGAAAAAGAATTGACCTCGTCCAAATAATGCATGATCTCGCTCAGTTGCTTATCCATGGTCACCTCTTCTTCAATTCCTCCGCCATGGCCTTGGCGATCGCGCTTGGATTGACTTGGCCTTTGGCTTGCTTCATCGCTTGGCCAACGAGAAAGCCCAGCGCGCGGTCCTTTCCGGCTTTATAATCGGCGATGGACTGCGGATTGTCATCAAGCGCTTTCGTGACGAGAGAAAGGACTAAGGCGTCATCGCTTGATGGCTTCTCAATATGTAAAGCCTTGATGGCGTCTTCAATAGAAGCACCTTGATTTTCCAAGCAATAATTGAGCATGTCCACCACTTGTTTATGGGTGTATCCCGATTCTTGCAACGCGGCTAGCTCGCGAAGCGTCGTCGGTTCAAGGGGGAACTCCTTAATCTCGATGCCACTTTTGTTTAAGTAGCCGCGAACTTCGACGAGCAATAAGTTGGCGATCGTCTTGGCGAAATTTCCTTCGCCTAAAGCCTTATCGAAATACAAGGCGGTGTCCAAATCCAAAAGGATGATCTCCGCATCGGTAGGAGAAACCCCCGCGGAAAGGTAACGGGCTTTCTTCGCGTCTTGGAGTTCAGGGCAAGAAGAAATTGCTTCTTCGATGAACTCCTTGGAAAGCCGAACGGGAACGATGTTCGGTTCAGGAAAGTATTTGTAATCCACCGCGTCGGTTTTCACGCGCATCAAGACGGTCTTTCCCGAGGCTTCGTCGTAACGGCGCGTCTCTTGTTGGACTTTGTCTCCGATGATCAGAATCGCGCTTTGCCTCGCGATTTCGTCGTCTAACGCCGCCTCGATGTTTTTGAGGGAGTTGAGGTTTTTGATTTCGACTTTCGTGCCAAAAGACTTGCTGCCCGAGGAACGTAAGGAAACGTTGACGTCGCAACGGAGCGACCCCTCTTCCATCTTGCCATCGCTGGTGAGGGTATAGACGACGATGTTACGGATGGCCTCGACGAAACGCATCGCCTCCGTGCCATTACGTAGCTCGGGATAAGAGACGATTTCGATTAAGGGAACCCCAGCCCGGTTATAGTCGAGCAAGGAATACGAATCGAAATGAAGTTGCTTGCAGGTATCTTCCTCAAGGTGGATGCGTTCGACGCCGATACGCTTAATGTTGCCATCCTTATCAAGGATCTCCACATAGCCTTCGCGGCCGATGGGATGGAGTTGTTGGGTGATCTGAAAACCTTTCGGTAAATCGGAATAGAAGTAGTTTTTGCGGTCAAATCGAAGCAAATCGTCGATTTGCATGTGCAGGGCGTTCGCCACGCGAAGGGCATTGATCACCGCTGCTTTGTTGACCACCGGCATCGTGCCAGGATAGGCCATGTCAAAGGGGGCGATATTGGTATTGGGTTCGTGGCTAAAGGCGTTGGGGGAAGAGGAAAACAACTTTGATTTCGTCTTCATCTCGACATGGATTTCCAAACCGATGACGGCCTCGAAGCTCATCTTACTTCCCCTCCTTTCCATAGTAGGCTCCCGCTAAGCCAGTCAGGCGTTCATAGGCGCAGGCAAAAGAAAGCAGGTTTCCTTCTTCGAAGGCGCGCCCCATGAGGCTCACGCCAAAAGGCATGCCCTCTTCGTAGCCTAAAGGCAAGCTAATGGAAGGTAACCCCGCGAAGTTGCCCAAAATCAAATGGTTGTCCGCGACGCGATATTTCTCGGAAAGACGATTGGTAACATCCTCGAATTTCGGAGCGATGCTTGAAGCGGTAGGCAAAACGATGAAATCGTGATCGGCCAAGATCTGGTTCGTCCGTTCGACGAGTCTGGCGCGATTACGCTGAGCAAGTAAGAACAAGTCTTCTTGGTTTTCCTTCATCAGACAGAAACTGCCGATGACGAAACGTCTTTTGATTAATTCGGAGAAGCCAGAGGTGCGCGCCTTCATCATGACTTCTTGGTATGTCTTGCCTTCATGGAAAGGACCAAACTTGATGCCATCGAGATTCGCGTCATTGGAGGTTGCCTCGGCGCAAGAGATGACGATATAGGAAGGATAGATGGATTCAAGAAGCGCTCTCCCAAAAGGCACTTCTTCCACCACACAGCCGATTTGTTCTAGTTTCTTAAGCGATTCAACAAACGTTTCCCGAATAACCTCATCGGTCAAGGATTCGATAACCTCGGGAAGCACCGCGATCTTTGCTCCCTTAAATGGAGCCTTGCACTGCTTCCAATAATCTTCCACCGGGCGTTCCGAGGAAGTGGAGTCGTTAAGGTCTCTTCCCGCCAAAGTGGAAAGAAGGATCGCCGCGTCTTCGGCATAACGGATGAAGTAACCCACGTGATCTAGGCTCGGCGCGAAGGGGAACAAACCATAACGAGAGATTCTTCCCCAAGTCGGCTTCAAACCAATGACGCCCCCATAGGAAGCGGGTTTACGCACCGAATCCCCCGTATCCGAACCTAAACCGAAGGGAACGATGCCCAAAGCCATGGCCGCGGCCGAGCCGCTGCTGGAACCGCCGATCATGCGTTGATGGGTCGGGTCCCACGGATTGAACGTCTTGCCTAGATGCCCTGCCGCTCCCGATCCGCCCATGGCGAGTTCATCCAGCGTTGTTTTGCCAAGCAAGACGCATTTCTTTTCTTTTAATCGGGCGATGACGGTCGCATCGAATACGGGACGATAGCCGTTTAGGATGTTGCTTGAACCGGTGGTAAGGATGCCTTTCGTGGAGAAATTGTCTTTGGCTAAATAAGGGATGCCCCAGAGCACGTTATCTTCTTCGGGCTCGGTTAGTGAAGCGGCAAATTCCAAAGCCTCTTTTTCAAGCAAGAGCTCAAACGCGTTCACGTCCGATGCCTTTGCGCGCCTTAAGGCTTCTTGGGTCAATTCCAAAGGAGTAACTTTCTTTTCCGCCAACGCTTGGTGGATTTGGAGCAAGGGCAAATCGAGGTAATGCATCTTAGCCCACCACCTTTGGCAACTTGATTTGGTTCTCATAACGGGAACCCGTATTGGACAAAGCCTCGTCGCGATCTAGCGGCGTGGTCGGCTCGTCCTCCCGTAGATAGGTCGTTTCGCAGGGAAAAGGGAAAGTCATCGGCTCATAGTTCTCTAGACCTTTGTCTTTGCCAATGGCTTCCATTTGTTTGGATAGAATCCGAAGTTCTTCCAAAAGCGTCGCGTATTCTTCTTCCGACAGGTCAAAGAGCAAACGTTGGGAAGCATCTTTGATCACGTCGAGGGTAATTTCTTTCATAAAGAAAACGCTCCAATCGTGAGTAGTATACAACAACCGCTTCCCTAATAGGGAAACATTCGATGACTAAAGTTTAGATTCCGCGCAGGGAGGAAAGATGGGCCAAAGCGGTGTCTTCGTCGATGACGAGGACGCCAAGTTCTTGGGCTTTGACGAGCTTGCTTCCCGCGTCTGCGCCGGCGATGACGACGTCGGTCTTCTTGGAAACCGAGCCGGCGACCTTGGCGCCGATGCCTTCCAAGATGGCGGTGAGCTCGCTGCGGGTATAACGGACTAAGGCGCCGGTAAGGACCACGGTTTTGCCATAGAAATAGTTCGTGACATCGATCTGATCCGTACCCAAATAAGAGAAATTGACGCCGGATTTGCGCAATTTTTCAATGATTTCTTGGTGATGCGGGTCCGCGAAAAATTCAACGATGCTATGGGAAACGACAGGTCCGATATCATCAATCGTGAGCAGCTCCAATTCGCTTAAAGCGGCGATTTCGTCTAGGGAGCGATAACGCCTTGCCAAAGACTTCGCGGTCTTCGAACCCACCTCTTTGATGCCTAAGCCAAAGAGCAATCGTTCGAGCGATTTCTTCTTGGACTCCTCGATCGCATAGACCATGTTGTTGACGGCTTTGTCGCCCCAACCGTCCAGTTCTTTGATGCGTTCGACGTGTTGATAGAGTTCATAGAGGTCCGGAATATCTTTGATAAAGCCTTCGGCGAAAAGCTCTTCGATGACGGAGGAACCCAATCCTTCGATATCCATCGCGTCGCGGGAGCAATAATGGATGATGCCTTCGATTTTACGCGAGGGGCATTCTTTGTTGAGGCAATAATGCAATCCCTGGACGCGGGTTAACGGCTCGCCGCATTCAGGGCAAGTCTCGGACATCACGAAAGGCACTTCGTTGCCCGTGCGGCGCTCGGGAAGCGGACGGACGACTTCGGGGATGACGTCGGCGGCTTTGCGAAGCACCACCACGTCGCCGATCATCAAGCCTTTTTCTTTGATGAAGTCTTCGTTATTCAAAGTGGCCCGTTGCACCAAAGAACCCTGAACGCGAACCGGTTCAAGGACGGCGTTTGGGGTAATGCGACCCGTGCGGCCGACGGTAAGGAAGATATCCTTTAAACGCGTGGTCACTTCTAACGGAGGGAATTTATAGGCAATGGCCCATTTTGGGGTCTTCGCGGTATAGCCAAGGACATCATAGTCATCGATGTCGTCGACTTTGATGACCAAGCCATCGATGTCGTAGCCAAGGGTGGAACGTTTGGCGGTGTATTCTTCCACATAGGCGATGACTTCGTCGATGCCATGGAGCAAGCGGCGTTCGTGGTTGGTGCGGAAGCCCTGCTCATCGAGGAAATCGAGCGCCTCGTGATGATAGCGGTGACCGATCTCCCTGGCGTTGACGAGGTAATACCAGAATGCGTCAAGGCCGCGGCTGGCGGCGATTTTAGGGTCGAGTTGACGGATGGATCCCGCGGCGGCGTTACGGGCATTGGCCAAAAGGGGCTCGCCGTTTTCTTCGCGTTGCTTGTTAAGCTTCTCCAAGGAAGACAAAGGCATATAGACTTCGCCACGCACTTCAAAGGGGCGTTTTTCTTTGACGCGCAGAGGAATCGAGGAAATGGTGATGACGTTGCTGGTGACGTCTTCGCCCATGTTGCCATCGCCACGGGTAACGCAATATTGAAGTTCGCCCGCATCGTAGACAAGGGACATGCCAAGGCCATCGATTTTGACTTCGCCCACATAGTCCACCACGTCTTTGCCCAAAGCGGCTTTCACTTTGCGGTCGAAGTCGCGAAGGTCATCTTCATTAAAGGCGTTTCCTAACGAAAGCATGAGCCTTTTGTGGGGGATTTTCTTGAATTCGTCTTGCACTTGCCCGCCGACGCGCTGGGTTGGCGAGGTCTTGCTGCGGAGGTCCGGATACTTCTCTTCGAGCATCATGAGCTCGTTCATGTGGCGGTCGAATTCCGCGTCGGAAACGCTTGGGTTATCCAAGACATAGTACTCATACGTCCATTGGTCTAGGAGTTTGGTCAGTTCGCGAACTCGGACAAACGCTTCTTCTTTCGTCATGGTTATGCCTCCGCGCCTTTCTTGGCGATACGGGAAATCATTGGGTGAGAGGAGAGCAAGGTCTTCTTCGACCCGTTTTCGAATAATACGACGATGATGCTTTCATCGATGACCTCCACCACTTGACCTAAGCCAAACTTCTCGTGGCGGACGCGGTCGCCGATTACCCAATCGTGGATGCCGTTATCCGCGGGTTTGGGTGGCTCGGGCGCTTTCTTTTCCTCGGGCTCGTCGAAAGGATCGATCGCGTTGCCATCCCCAAAGAAAGATTTGCCACGCGAACCAAAGCCAACGGTTTTCCAACCATTGTTCTTTTTGCCATAGTTCGAGCCATAGTTGGAACCATAGTTTGAAGAACCGCCGTAATAGCTTTTCCGACGCGCATAGGTATCTTCGGGGAAATTGATGCCCGCTTCTTCGAAGAAGATGGAAGGCGTCGCGTGCGAATCGGTGGTATAGGTGTAACCCGAGTTGCAAGTAAGGCAAAGGTACTTCTTGGCGCGCGTCATCGCAACATAGGCGAGGCGACGTTCCTCCTCTAACCCTTCGGAACCTTTTTCCATTTGGCTGCGATACGAGGGAAAAGAGCCTTCGTTCATGCCGATGATGAAGACGTTTTCGTATTCCAAACCTTTGGCGACGTGGATGGTCATCAAGGAAACGTAGTTCCCGCCGTTCATGTCGTCTTGGGCGGTGAGCAAGGCGAGGTTTTGCAAATATTGGTCGAAGGTGGATTCGGGATTCTCTTTGATATAGTGGGTAATGTCGTCAAACAACGCGTTGACGTTCCCCGCGCGATCTTCGTCGATGCCTTGGTCTTCGGCGATATAAGCGTAGTAGCCGATATCGGTGATGAAGGTGCGAAGGACCTCGCTATAGGCTTCGAGGTTTTCCGTGAGCTGCGCCTTGGTCGCTTCCATTTTCGAAGTGAGCACCATCAAGGCGGCGATGGCTTTCTTGGGCAGCGCGGTTTCGGGATGCTCATGGATTTCCTGACAATAGGAATATTCGGATAAGCCAAGCGCGGTCGCTTCGTCTTTGATGATGCGCAAGGAAGACTCGCCGACGTTACGCTTTGGCACGTTCACGATACGTTCAAAGGAGATGTCATCAAGGGGATTGAGCAAGAGGCGGAAGTAGGCCAAAACGTCTTTGACTTCTTTGCGTTGGTAGAAGCGTAATCCGCCAAAGATGCGATAGGGAACACGATTCGAGGCAAATTCGGCCTCGAAAGGACGGGTCAAATAAGACGAACGATATAGCACGGCGATCTTGGTGAAATCGGGTGGATAGGACGCGCCGGCGATATCCATGATTTTGTTGACGACGAAGTGGGCTTCCTCTTCGGCGGATTCAAAACGTTTCGCCGTGATGTCGACGCCTTTCTCCGATTCGGTATATAAATCTTTCTTCACGCGCTTCTCGTTATGGCTGATGAGGCGGTTCGCGGTATCCAGAATCGTCTTCGTGGAACGATAGTTCCTCGCCAAGATGATGTCTTCGCACGGACTGAAATCGACGGGGAAATTCAAGATGATGCCTTGGTTCGCGCCACGCCAGGTATAAATCGTTTGGTCGGGATCGCCGACAACGTAAAGGTTGGTCGCCGGAGACATCAACAAACGGATCAGACGATATTGGACGTCGTTGGTGTCTTGGTATTCGTCGATGAGGATATGACGGAAACGGGACGCGTACTTTTGCCTTACGCCCGGGCAGCCTTCAAGGATAAGCAACGTTTGCAAAAGCAAATCGTCGAAGTCTAACGCCATCATCGCCGACTTGGCTTCCTCGTAACGACGATACATCTCCAGACAAACCTTTTCTTCTTCGGAAGGGTTCCGGGAAAAAGACACGTCATCGGGATATTGTCCTAACGTCTTTTTGCGGTCGATGAAGCGGCTGGCTTCTTTCAAGATGGGATCGGATTTCTTATAGCCCATATCCGCGGCAATGTTTTTGAGCAGCTTCTCCGAATCGTCCTCATCAAAGATGGTGAAGGAAGGTGGCAAACCAATATTGGAAGATTCGGCGCGAAGGAAACGGGCGCAGAACGAGTGAAAGGTCGAAACGGTAAGGAAGCGAGCCGAATCGCCGATGATGCGGATGACGCGCTCCTTCATCTCTTGGGCGGCCTTGTTGGTGAAGGTGACCGCCAAAATACCATGCGGATCTTCGTTCATCACGTCCATCAAATAGGCGATGCGGTACGTCAAAACGCGCGTCTTTCCCGAACCGGCGCCCGCGATGATGCGAACGTATTGGCTGGAAGTCGTGACGGCCTGAAGTTGCGTTTCGTTTAGCAAAGCGGCGTAATCGGTTTCCATAGCGGGAATATTTTACTAAAAGTAAAAGCGATATGGCACAGGAAGCGAGAACAATTTTGCGACAACGTAACCGAAACGGGGAATTCTTGCCATCCCGCGCCTTCTTTCGCCCCCAGGAAAAAGGCATAATAATGGCATGAAGATTTTTCGTACCCGGATCACGCCGGTAGAAAACATCACCTTCATCGCCATGATGGCGGCTTTTAACGCACTGATTTCCTTAATCGGAACCTTGCTCCCTTTCAGCGCCTTCTTCATCATGATTTTGGCTCCGTTAACAAGCGCCGCGGTTGCCTTGTTCTGCAAGAAAAGATACCTGCTGATCTATCTTTTCGCCTCGATGGGTATCTGCATCGCTGTCACCGCTTGGGATTTCATGACCACCCTTTTCTACATGATCCCCGCCTTGATCACTGGCGCGGTCTATGGCTTCTTGTGGCGGCTTCGTCTACCCACCGTGGCCAACCTCTTCCTCTGCGCCCTCGTCTCCATGGCGTTCTTCTATTTATCCATATTATTAATAAAGGGTCTCCTCGGCGCGGACATGGTCCAAGTCTTGCTCACCTTAATCCAACGTGGCCAAGACCCTATCGCCGCAGACATCTTCCCCTTGTTCGTCTTCGTCTATAGCTTGACTCAAGTGGCCATCATGCACGCCTTCCTTTCCTCGGAACTCGAACGTCTTGGACGCGAGCAAATCAACGAAGGCCGCATTGTGATCTTCTATCCGATTACGGGAATTCTTCTTCTCTCGATTTGCTTAATTTGCGCGTTTTTCCACGCAAAAACCGCATATTTTTTCCTTGGAATCGGAATTTACTGGTCCTTCTCATCCATTCTTTTGTTCCTGCCCAAGTTCCATAAGTTATCGATCCTGTTGCTGGTGTTATCCCTCTTTGGCAGCGTGATGCTTTTCGCGGGGGTCTATCGGTATATGCCAGGCCAAAGCGGGTTATGTCTTTTGTCCGCGCCGTTTATGTTGCTTTGCCTCATTGGGCTACTAAACAAAGGGTTGAACAAACTCCGAGAGAAAAAGGAGGTCACAGACGTGGGTAGAGAGTTGTGAAAACTCTCTCTTCCTCCTAAAATTTTGCTATGCAAGCGCTGAAGAAGTTCGGGTTAGGCATCTTGTGGGCGTTCTTACTGCCCTTCATCGTCGTCGGGGTTGCCCTCGTCGCGGTGTTTGGCATACCCAACTTCATCATTCAGTTCTTCATCATGATCATCAACTTCTTCCGTGGCAAAAAGCTTTTCCCCGTCTTCCCCGAAGACCAGAAGGCATACCAGATTCTGCAACGGGCCATCGATAAGAAAAACGGCGAAATGGCGCAAGGGGAAGTCCCCGCTCCGGCGCCGCAGCAAGTCTTCGTCCAACAGAATTTCTACACCAACGCCCCCACTCCTCCTGGCATCCCTGGCGCCCCTACCGCGCTTCCTCCGGGATACCAGCAAGTGCCGCCAGGATATCAGCAGTTGCCTCCGGGATATCAACAAGTACCCCCGCCAGCTTATACCCAGATTCCGCCCGCTCAACCGCCGCAACCCGAACCGATTCCGGAACGGCCTCCTTTGGCAGAGCTTCCCCCATATGACCCCAAACGCGTTTCCAGCGAACCCGACACCATAGAGATCGACGTGGATGAAGGAGATGACGACGATGATTAGGCTTCTTGCTTCCATCCAACTTTCCGAGACCGACCGCAAGGCCCTGATCGTCTTGCTCATCCTTTTGGTGTTGCTCATCCTCATCATCGGCCTAATCGGCATGGCGGTGCGCGCCACGATGAAATACCAAGCCAAGCGCGCCGACACGATGATGCATGACGTCGCCAAGACGCACGTCGTGGATTCGACCAAGGCTTTCCGCCGCTTTGGCATGAAGAAAAACAACCGCATCCTCTATCGCGATTCGCTTTATCCGTTCCTAGTCGCCGTCGTCGGCGTCCTCATCTGGGTGTTCTATAACTTAGCCACTGGCCAATGGGGGCAAAACGTTTGGGAACATTTCGGCGAGCTCTTCTTCCGCTTCAAAACCGACAACTCGCAATATCCGCCCGATGACCCGTTATGGGTGAAGGTCTTTGGCATTACCTTGCTCGCGCGTTGGCCGGAAGCCGTCGAAGGCTATCCGCGTTTTGAAGTCGCCCACATCGCTTCCTATATCGAAGTCGCCTTGTGGATCGTGGCCATCGCCTGGTACGCCTATTGCTGCCAAGCCTACATCTCCCGCACCGTCCGCATCTTCCGCCGCTCGACGTCCGTATATGAAAAAAGCCTCGAAGGCTTTAATGCGAACATGGATATCGAAGTTACTCCCGAAAAGCCCCTTCCCCCGTCCGATTAACGAGAGAAAAGCCTTCGTTCTTTCCGATTTTGCAGGTTTCGCCACCGCAGCTCTTTTTCGATTTGCCACTGGAGCAAGCCGCAAGCATTAGGCTAAGCGCGAGCAACAAAAGGAGCTTATTTCTTTTTGGTCTGTTGCTCATAATCGTCTCCTAAATAATCTTTGATGATGGCCCAGCCAATGAGGTAGACGCCACCGGTAAGTTGCAAGTCAAGAAGGGAAATCAAGAAGCGAAGCCAAGATTCGCCCGCGGAATAATGCTCGCCCGTATAGGGATTGACGGTACGCCCCGCCAGGTCATGGATCAAGGAACGGATGACCAAGACGGTATCGATGACGAAGAACACCAAGACCACCACGGCCGCCAACGTGCCGATGGATTTCAAACGTTTCCTACGGTCGAAGAGATAGCATAACCCGCCAAAGCCACCGAAAAGCAAAACGATGGAAACGAAGGGTAAACGAATGACCTCGAGCAATGTGTTGGTGTCGGATTGTATCTCCGATTGGCCAATGGTGATGCCAAAGGTAACCCAGTCCACGACGCTTCCAACGAAGAACAAAATCGTGCCGATGAGCATGATGACCCAGCCGACGCGGATTTTCATCGGGGCGTGGCGATAGTCGACGCGTTGGATTTGAACTTCGTCCATTAAGGGCGCCCTCCTGCGAGCAAATCCGCCACTTCCCAAATGATGAGACCCGCGACGATCACGGCAAGCACGATGAAAAGAATGGTCATGCGCTTATAGGAGAGTTCCTTGCGCGCCTTCTCTTCTTCCGCTTCGGCGGTGGAAACGAAGGAGTTCTCGTTGACCAAGGGATCGCCAGGGATGTAGGGGGTGGGGTTATCGTTCATCATTAATATTTTAGATTACCTGAGGTTCTTGGATAGGGCTCAGTATCGCGAATGTTCGCGACGCCCGTGATGTACATGAGCAAACGGTCGAAACCGATGCCGAAGCCAGAATGGACGCAGCCGCCCCACTTACGGAGGTTGAGGTACCACTGGAGTTCTTCTTCGTTGCCGGCTTTCTGCATCTTGGCGCGCAAGACGTCATAGTTGTCTTCGCGTTGCGAGCCGCCGATGATTTCGCCTTCGCCCGGCACGAGCAAGTCGCAAGCCGCGACGGTCTTTCCGTCGGGGTTTTCCTTCATGTAGAAGGCTTTGATGTCCTTGGGATAGTTGATGAGGAACAAGGGGCCTTTGGCGACCTCTTCGGTGAGGTAACGCTCATGCTCGGATTGCAAATCCATGCCCCATTCGATCTTCTTGTTTTCAAATTTATGGCCGTTTTGCACCGCTTTTTGCAAAATCTCAATGCCTTCGGTGTATTCCATCTTGCGGAAGGGCTTGGATAAAACCTCCGCCAACTTGGCCTTGGTACCCGGGGCGATCATCGCTTCGAAGAAATCCATTTCGTCGGGGCAATGTTCCAAGATATAGGAGATGCAATATTTGATGGTGTCTTCCATCAAGACCATATCGTCATCAAGATCGGCGAATGCGATTTCAGGCTCGATCATCCAGAACTCGGACGCGTGACGGGTCGTGTTCGACTTTTCGGCGCGGAAGGTCGGCGCGAAGGTATAAACATCGCGGAAAGCAAGGGCAAAGGGCTCGACGTGAAGCTGACCCGAAACCGTCAAGGACGCTTTCTTGCCATAGAAGTCGGTCTCGGAAGGTTTGCCTTCGGCATCGAGGGTCGTGATCGTGAAGGTCTGTCCTGCGCCTTCGGCGTCATTGGCGGTAATCTCCGGCGTATGGACGTAGATGAATCCGCGATCTTGGAAGAACTGATGGATCGCAAACGCCAAGACGGAACGGACGCGGAATAACGCCGCAAAAGTGTTGGTGCGCGGACGGAGGTACGCAATCTCGCGGAGATACTCGAACGAGTGACGTTTCTTTTGTAACGGGTAGTCTTCGTCAACGTCTCCCAAAACCACGATCTCGGAAGCGCGGATCTCGAACGGTTGCTTCATCTCGGGGGTCAAGACGATCTTGCCCTTGACGCCGATGGAGGCGCCGGTAAGCAAATGGCTGATCTTGTCGTGATTGGCGATTTTGTCGTCATAAACGATTTGGACGTTCTTGAAGCACGTGCCGTCGTTAAGGGAAATGAAGCCAATCGAACCGGAGTCGCGATTGGTTTTCACCCAGCCTTCGAGGAAAACCTCGCCGCGGGCGGTCAAGTCTTCGCCTTGGGTCAGACTGGCGAATAAGTCGATGATTTTGGTAGCTACAGGTTGCATAACGATTTAAGGATAATGGTTTCTTTCAAAAATGGGAATGCGGCATTTATGCCGGAAGCTCAAGCAAGGTCAATTGCTCGTCGATCTTCCAGTTGGGGTCCACGCCCAGGCTAAGCGGGGCGAAGTAACGCTTTTCATAGAGGTGTTCGGCGACTTTGGCGATCATCGCGGCGTTATCGGTCGTGCACCATAACGGTGGGACCACGAGCTCGATGCCCGTGCCTTCGACGCGACGCTTCATCTCTTCGCGAAGGTAGGAGTTCGCGCTGACGCCGCCAGCCAAGACGATTTGGGCGACGTGGTAATCCTGCGCGGCTTTCATCGTTTGGTTCACGACCATGCCGATGGCCACGTCCTCGAAGGAGCGCGCCATGTCATCGACGTTGACCTTTTCGCCTTTCATCTTCAGCGAGTTGACGAGGTTGATGACCGCCGTCTTTAACCCCGAGTAAGAGAAGTCATATTTCCCTTCTCCCGCCAAAGGACGAGGGAGGTCATAAGTGTGCTTGCCGTTTTTGGCGTGCTGGTCGATGGGTAAGCCACCCGGATAAGGTAGGCCCAGAACGCGGGCGACTTTGTCGAAGCATTCCCCTACCGCGTCGTCTCGAGTCTGGCCAATGATCTCAAAATCCATATGGCCTTTCATGTAGACGAGCTCGGTATTGCCGCCCGACACCACGGTGCATAGAAGCGGGAACTTGAGTTCGCCGATATATTCGTTTGCGTAGATATGCCCCGCGAGGTGATGGACGGGGATCAACGGTTTGTCGTAGATCATCGCCAAGGTCTTCGCGGCTTGCAAACCAACGTGCAAACAACCGATTAACCCTGGCCCACGCGTCACCGCGATGGCATCGATTTCCTCTAAGGAAACCCTGGCTTGCTCTAACGCGCTTTGCAAACAAACGGTGATGTTTTCGCTATGCAAACGCGAAGCGATCTCAGGCATGACGCCGCCAAACTTCTCGTGGACGGAAATCTGGGTGGCGATGACGGAGGAAAGAAGCTTGCCGTTATCGGTAATCGCGACCGCGGTTTCGTCGCAACTGGATTCGATTGCCAAAATCTTAGCCATGGACCAAACTCCTCACCATGTAAATCGCGTCTTCGCCATCTTCGTAATATTGCTTCTTCGTCGTAACGGCTTCGAAGCGATGCTTCTTATAGAAAGCGATGGCAGGCGCATTGGACGAACGCACCTCCAGCGTCAAAAACTCGACGACTTCGTCCTTTTCGGCTTCGCAATCCTTCAGCACCTGGCCAAGCAATAAGTTGCCCACGCCTTTGCGGCGGAAAGCGTCTTTCACGGCGATGCGGTTGATCGTCGCCGAATTGAAGGTGATGTTGAAATCGATGTAGCCCACCACTTCGCCATCGACGAGGGCGCTATAGACGTGGGCAAAAGGATTCTCGGTCAATTCATAAAGCAGGTTATGCTCCGAATAGGGTTCGCTGAAGCACTCGTTTTCGATATCGAGGATCGTCGAGACGTCGCTTGGGATGGTTTTGCGAACGATGGTCTTCATGTTGGTGACGTTGTAGTCGTCTTTAAGGTAAACCGGCCGAGCGACGTGGACGTTTTCACAGTGATGCGCCTCGTCCAAGCAGCGACGGAAATTCTCTATCGGTCCGTAGGGCTTCCCTTCTAGACCGAGA
>JBGUWA010000116.1:0-3537 GCA_045220635.1 Candidatus Alloenteromonas sp.
CTTTTGATTCCGTTTTTAGGCAATGCAATTGATGATACGTTCCGAAAGATAACTTAAGGATGAAACCCTATTTAAAGCACCGAAAAATTAACAATGATAAAAAATCGGTGACTTATCCGTTGTTTTTTGATATTAGTTTTCCTATCATATGCTCATGAATGATTTGCAATTGATTGGCCGTGAGGAACAAGTTACCCAACTTGATCGTTGCCTTGGCATGACAAAGCCTCAACTAATCGTCGTCTACGGGCGCCGCAGGGTTGGCAAAACATACTTGATTGACACTTATTTCGATAATCGCTTTGCATTCAAGTTCACCGGTGTATATCGGCGTCGCCGCAAGAAACAACTCTCGAATTTCAACAAAGAGCTTTCTTTGAAGTCCGGGAAACAATTGCCGGCCTTCGAGGATTGGGACGATGCCTTTTTCGCTCTTCGCGCTTACTTGGACACCCTCGGCGATCAAAAGAAAGTCGTTTTCATTGACGAGTTGCCTTGGCTCGACGATGGGTCTGGCGAATTCTTAGAAGCCCTCGAATACTTTTGGAACCAATACGGAAACGCGAAAAAGAATCTTGTCTTCATCGCTTGCGGTTCCAACACATCATACCTCCTGAATAAACTGATTCGAGGGAAGGGGGGCTTCTATAACCGGAAGTCCACCCAGATTTGTCTTGAGCCGTTCACTTTAAGCGAAACGGAATCCTTTCTCGAGTCCATCGATGTCCATTGGACGAGGCGAGACATCGCCGACTGTTATATGGCTTTGGGTGGCATACCTTACTATTTGCAAAACCTAAAGAGCGATTTGACGGTTTCGGAGAACATCGATGATATGCTATTCCGAAAGAAAGGCCCGCTGTGGGATGAGTTCGACATGCTCTACCAGAACCTATTCCGCAGGAGCCAGGCCTACATTCGAATCATGGAGGCCGTTTGCCAGACGAGATACGGGCTGACTCGAGAAGAGGTCGCCAAAAGCCTGGGTCGCAAAACCGCGGACGGATCGATCAGCCAGAAACTAAAGGCCCTTTCCGATTGTGGCTTCCTCTGCGCATACAATGCCTTGCGCGACGGCAAGAAAAAGACGCTTTACCGATGCGCCGACTACTTTACGTTCTTCTATTTCCGCTTCGTCCGTGAGCATCGGCATTTGGAGCCCCATTATTGGTCTTCCTTAATCCATAGCCCCGAGAGGCACGCTTGGGAGGGGTTCACCTATGAGTGGCTTTGCTTTGACCACATCGAGAAGGTGAAGGCTGCATTGGGGATTGCAGGCGTAAGATCTTCTGTTTTCACTTGGTCCGCATCGGCGGACGAGGAGAAAAGATTGGCGGGCGCACAGATCGATTTGGTGATCGACCGAGACGACCGGATTGTAAACCTTTGTGAAATCAAGTACACGACCGATCCGTTCGAAGTCGATAAAGAGGAATGGTGGAAGCTCGAAGCGAAAATCGACCGATACCTCGCGAGCGCGAAAAAGAAGAAAACCGTTTTCCTGACGATTCTCTCTGCGGAAGGGATGGCTAAAACGGGATACGCCTCGAGGGTGAACAAAGTCCTGACATTAGATGCTTTGTTTTGAGCAACTTTCCTTACTGAAAAAATGGATAATTAAAATATTCGGTGAGATAAGTCGCGTTTTTGAGATACTCTGACTACTCAGGTCCTGAACCCCCAGCATCAATGGCAATCCAAAATAACACGGATTAAAAGCCATAACGTGGATCGTTCCCCGCATCGTGCTCCATTTAAGCAAAAAGTCTCGAACACCGGGACTTTTCCTTTTTATTGGGTTACATTTGGGTTACAAAAACCATATCCTACTTATGGCTTCAGACAAGAGAGCGGGCATACGACGATTCCATCTTCCCTGCGGTATGCGAATTCGCCATCCGTGATGATGGCCATGACTTCAGGCTCTCTTAGGACAACATTCCTTTCTTTTTCCCTGCGCTCGCGGATAAGCCTTGCGAGTTCATTTAGATGCGTCGCGCCTTCCTCGATATGCTTGCTTCCGGTTTTGCATTCGAACAGGCCATAACGCCCATCGGGGAGATGGACGACGAAATCGCATTCCAATCCATAACGGTCGCGGTAATAGGAAAGGGAACCACCTAATGCGGATGCGTATACGGAAAGATCCCTTCCCGCCATCGATTCGAAGAAATACCCGCGCGTCTTGAAATCATAGCTCAAGGCATCGACTCCAAGGCCCAAAGCAGCGCATGCGATGGAGGGGTCGTAGAATTCCTTCTTTGGGACGGACCGGATGGCGGTGGCGCTTCGAATGTTCGGGTTCCAGGCGGGGACCTCGCGTAAGACGAAGAGACGGCGTAGACCTTTGATGTATTCGTAGAAAGTGTCCTCGGACAGGGGCTGTCCATGCTCGTTGACGTCCTTGATGATGGCATCGTTCGTAACGGGGATTGTGATATTCCGAGCAAGGGAGGCCAGGATGGCGACGGTGGTGTCTTTGCTTAGACCTAATCCAGTCGCTTCCTGAATGTCCGTCTCGCAGATGGAAACGAAGGCCTGTTCGCCATAATGGGAGAGCTTCCTCGGCGGTTGGGCGATGGCTTTCGGCCAGCCTCCGCGGACGATGGCTCTCGTGACGCCGGCCTTATCGAGCTTCGCGCGTCCCCTAATTGGGGCGTTCTTTTCGTCGAAAAGATTAGCGAAACTGACGTCGCCGCTCGATTCGCCGGATTCCCAAAGGGACATCGACTCCATATCTAGACGGCTGATTCTCATCGCGCCGGTATGCTTCGTCGAGCCAGGCTTAGGTGATATAGAACCGGTGAGGAGAAATAAGCCGTTGTCGGGGCTGTGGTCGCATTTTCCCCTAACCGCGTCCCAAACGGAAGGGAATGTTTGCCATTCGTCGATGAGGCGGGGCCTTTCGCCTTCCAGAAACAAAGACACTTGCTGGGATGCGATTTCCTCATACTCTTCCAAATGATCCGGATCGTTCAGGTAAATCGCGGACTCGGCTAGGCGCTCCGCGCTCGTCGTCTTTCCGCACCATTTCGGCCCGCGGATTAACACCGCGCCGAAATCGGCGAGAAGATCCTCCAATTCTTTGTCTCGGATTCTAGGCAAGTAGTTCTTCGTTCGTTCTGTTTTCATATGAAAATGATAAGCTGGTTACGCTGCGAAATCAATGTATCTCCGAGAGATTTGTGGATTTTGAACCGAGAATATTGCGGTATTTGCTCCGAGAGATTTGTGTAAGGATTCCCGCATCGTGCTCCAGTTGACCGATGCACTTCGATGCCATTGAAGGTTTTTTAATTTCAATGAAGGTGAAACTCTCTTTTTTCCTCCTTCAAGGCCAAAGAATCATCATTTCCATGTTCATTTGACACCATTTCACTTCCATCCTATCATTCAAGCGTGGAGAGCGTTGGCGAGTCCCCGCCCGGCGTAAAAACTGGGAGTATCGCCAACGTTTTTTGTTTTATGGGGGATCCGCGCACAAGACGCTTCCCTAAAACGAAAAAGGAACAAAACCCCTACCCCTCTGTCCGATAA
>JBGUWA010000117.1:0-2192 GCA_045220635.1 Candidatus Alloenteromonas sp.
CATCTACGTGGCCTTCGTCGATTATGCCCGCAAGCTCTGCGTCTATATGGTGTACGACCAAGAAACCGAAGCTTTCCCCGTTGGCATCATCGATCCGATCTACGAAGAGGATTACCCTCTGATCGATAATCCGAAGCTTGGCTTCGTCGCCTCGATCTATTATTCCGAGTACGACCATTGCACGATGGTTACGGCGGGGGCGCCTGTCCTTAACGAAGCCGGCGACGTGATTTGCTATTGCTTGGTCGACGTCACGATGGAAGTGGTGAACCGCAAATTCACCGACTCCGTGCTTCAAATGCTCGTCTATATGCTTTCGACCTTGGCCATCCTCGTCGCCACAGGCATCTTGGTCATCCACTTCATGTTGGTCAAGCCGGTCAAGACGTTGCAAAAGGCGGCTTTATCCTATGACGTCAAGCAACCGGAAGAGACCCATGACACCTTTACGCATCTTAACATCACCACCCACGACGAATTCGCCGATTTGGCGGGGTCGATGAAGCGCATCGAAGGCGACGTCTACAACAAGATGAACGAACTTACCGCGATGAACCGCGAACTCGACGAGTCGCATTTAGAGACGCAGAAGATGACCGAACTCGCGAATAAAGACGCCCTTACCGGCGTCAAGAACAAGATCGCCTACGATAACGAGGTGGCCGAACTTGACGAGGCCATCGTTAACGGCGAGGTAGAGCCTTTTGGTATCGCGATGATCGATTTGAACTACCTCAAGGAGATCAACGACGAATATGGCCACGATTCTGGCGACGTCGCCTTGATCAAGCTTTGCACGACCATCTGCACGATCTTCGCCCATTCCCCCGTTTACCGCGTCGGTGGCGATGAATTCGTCGTGATCCTTAGGGGTCGCGATTATGAGCATGCTTCTTCGCTGATCAAGGAATTTAACGCCAAGGTGGAACGCCTCGCCGAAGAAGAGGAGCTTCGCCCCGAAGAGAAGTCCAATGCCGCCCTAGGCTATAGCGTCTACGAGCCTTCTAAGGACACCTGCGTGGACGACGTGTTCCGCCGCGCGGACAAAGCGATGTATGCCCGTAAGCGGAAGATGAAGCAGGGGTAGGGAATATACCTTATTCGACATATGAACGGGATCTCTTCGGAGGTCCTTTCTTTATGTTCATTAATTCAAAAAACATACAAAATGTATATATTAATTGAAATATAGTTGGACTTTTTGTATCTTATTGATTAGGAGCACACCACATGAAAGAAAGATTCGTTTTGCTAAACCTGAGAACTTACGGCATGAAATGCTTAAACGATCTCGTTGAAATCCAGTTTTACAACAAGACGATGGACAAAGACGTTCTCAGCAAACCATTGATCAAATCCATCTACGGCACCAATGGGGAAGGCAAAAGCGCCCTTGCTCATACATTGTCCCTTTATAAAAATAGTTGTACGAATCCCAACTACTTAAGTGGGGAAAGTTATATAGGCACCTTTAAGGAAATCGTGAATAAGAAAACCCAAAAGGTCCTCGTGGATGTCTATTTTTCCTATGTCGATCAGGAACGTGGCCCAACAAACTACCATCATCTACTCGAATACCAACTAAAGGACAAGGAATTGACGATCGCGCATGAAAAGCTTTCCGTATGCCCCAAAGATCGCTGGGGCAACGAAAATAACGAAGAGGTGGTGTATGAGACTAGAAACGGCGAATTTGCGTTTTTAACCCCCAAGATCGATGCACGGAAAGATAACATCATCGCCGCGACAAAGAATATGTTGAATCGCGTGTGCGCCGCGTTGCCGATCTTAACTTATTTACTGACATCCGATCCGCAGAGCAAAGACAGCGGTTCTATCTTTTTCTTTGAGATCTGCGCACGGGTTCTTATCTTCGCTTATTCAATCAATGTCTTTATCGAGAGCAACGACAAGCACCTCGTGACTTACGCGAAAGCGAAATCCTATTCGGATATCCTTTCGGGCGAACTGGAGAAAGCGAAGGAGAAAACCCATTTCGTTTTTGACAACGAAATCGATGAAGTGGACATCGATGAAATTGAGCATTACAAGAAAGAAACCGAAAAAGTTTGCGCATTTTTAAAAATCTTCAAGCCCGAGTTAAAAACGATACGCATTGAGCAAACGCCAAACCGAGACAAAGTCATGTGCAAAAAGGCTTTAGTTTATGAGGACGGTTCAGAAGTTTCTAC
>JBGUWA010000118.1:0-1506 GCA_045220635.1 Candidatus Alloenteromonas sp.
CGACAAGTCGATGATTGAGTTTGGCTTCTTGGCCAAGATCGAGGAGCAGCTTTCGCTGCGCCGCGAAAAGCCAACGATGCAAATCTGCAGCGGCATCGAGCCCGATCCGGACATCACCACCGTCGTCCATGGCGCGGAGATGATGAAGGAGTTCGAACCCGACACCATCATCGCTTTAGGCGGTGGTTCGGTCATGGACGCGGCGAAAGGCATGTGGCTTTTCTATGAGCATAGCGAGGTCAACTTCGATGATCTGAAGCAGAAGTTCTTGGACATCCGTAAACGCGCGTTCAAATACCCCGAGCTTGGCAAAAAGAGCCGTCTCATCTGCATTCCAACGACTTCCGGCACCGGCAGCGAAGTCACCCCCTTCGCGGTCATCTCGGATAAGGCGAATAACAAGAAGTATCCTCTTACCGACTACTCGCTTACCCCGACGATCGCGATCGTCGATCCGGAGTTCACGACCAATCTTCCCCCGATGGCCACGGCGATGACGGGCATGGACGTGTTGACGCATGCGATCGAGGCCTATGTCTCCGTCATGGCCAACGATTTCACCGATGGCTTGTGCCTTAAAGCCATTCAGTTGGTGTTCGAGTATTTGCCTCGCGCGGTCAAAAACGGCAAGGTCGATTTGGAGGCGCGTGAGAAGATGCATAACGCGGCCACCATCGCCGGGATGGCGTTTGCCAACGCCTTCCTTGGCATGTGCCACTCGATGGCGCATAAGGTGGGCGCGGAGTTCCATACGGTGCACGGCTATACCTGCGCGGTGCTTCTTCCTTATGTCATCCGTTATAACGGAACCGTTCCCTCTAAGCTAAGCGTTTGGCCCAAATACAACCATTATTGCGCGGACAAGAAGTACCAGGAAATCGCTTTGCTTCTTGGCCTAAAGGCCTCGACGCCCGAAGAAGGCGTCGCCTCTTTGGCGGAAGCGGTGCGTAATCTTAGCCTTGAGATTGGCTTAAAGACCTCCTTCAAGGAGATGGGCATCGAAAAGCAGCAGTGGGTCAGCAAGGTCGACGAAGTGGCGGTGCTTGCCTATGAGGATCAGTGCTCTCCCGCTAACCCGCGCATGCCTCTTGTCGAGGACATGAAGGACATCCTTTTGGCCGCGTACGAAGGCAAGGAAGTCGCATCCAAGAAGTAAGACATCAATAACCTAGATAAGGCGAGCAGGGCTATTGGAAGATTCATGTTTCCGAAGCCTCTCGCCTTTTCCTTAGGTTCAAAGGGTGACACCGGCAGAAAATCCTCATTCGCCAAAACAACGCGTTTTTGCGGTGATTTTCGCAAAAGAAAACATCGCAATCGCCGCGGATTCTTGGGAGTTTCTCCTAGGCCAAGGGGAGCGAAACTCATTTTTCTATGCCTTTTGAGAGGAATGATGTATAGTTACGGGCTGGATTATTAATCCAGTCGTTTATTCGTTTGTTTTGTCGAAGGAGGAATCCTTATGTGCGGCATCGTTGGCTACATCGGTAAGGAACAGGCTGCGCC
>JBGUWA010000119.1:0-15559 GCA_045220635.1 Candidatus Alloenteromonas sp.
TGCTTTGCAAAAAGCTCTTAATCGATAACGGCAAGAAACCGAAGTTCAAAACCGTTTCCAACATCCTTCCCGATACCTGGATTTACGTGCAAGAAGGCAACGTGAAACTCGGCAGGCTCCAGATTTTCAATAACTGGTCCCCTTACATGGTCGCGGATTTGGAAAACACCGTCTGGATTGGCTTAGAGTATTTCGCCAACGAGGGTGACGAAGATTGGAATATGTCCGACGAAGACTTCATCGCCTTGGCCAAAGACGAAATCACCAAGATCGGCGTGGTGGCCAAAGAAGACATCCTCGACGCCGTCCGCATCAAAGTGAAGAAAGCCTATCCCGCTTATTTTGATTCCTACGCGGAAATGGACATCGTTCGCGATCATTTGAATACGATCGACAACCTCTATTGCGTTGGCCGTAACGGACAACATCGTTATAACAACATGGACCACTCGATCCTTACCGCCCTCACCGCGGTTTCCTCCATTTTGAATCCTGAGGAAACGCCGAAGGAAAGCGTGTGGGACGTCAATACCGAGAAGGAATACCACGAAGCAAAGAAGGAAGCGTAATGGCAAAGAAACAGTTTAACCGCGATACCAGCATTCTGATGGAGCTGATCCGCTTCGTCATCATTGGCCTTTATGGCACCTTGATCGATTTCGCCATCGAAGGTTGGATTACCTCGATGACCTCGAACCAGACGGCGAACATGGGTCACATCCCCGCTTTCTTTGTATTGTTTGCCATCTCTCTCGTTGGCTTTATCGTCGCCACGCCCGCGACGTGGTCCCTCACCGCAATCTGGGGCTTCCGCAACGTCGAAGAGGAATCCGCGAAGAAATCCAAGACCCTCAAAGGCTCCCTCATGTTCACCTTCTGGGCGCTTGTTGGCCTTCTTATCGGCGCGGTCATCCAATTCCTTGGTTATATGACCTGCTTGGAGTGGAGCGGCATGAACATCAATATCCTTGGTGGCTTCAACTTCCAGAAGATGTTCGTCGAAGGCGAAACCGGAACCTTCATCGCCTGGCTCGTCGTCATGGTGATTCGCACCGCCTTCACGATGACCTTCAACTACCTCACCCGCAAATTCATCCTCTTTAAGGCACCGAAAGAAAAACCGGAACAATGAAATTCCTTGGCAGAGTAATCGGACATATCGACGGCGGCCTGGAACGGTATTTCTCCAAAAAGTGGCATTGGGCGATTACGATTCCTGCGGTTTTGCTGACGCTATTCGCCGCTTATTTCATCTTCTGCTTCTCGACGGAGAAATACACGACGACGGGATTTCGTTCATCTGGCGCGAACATCGCCGCCCTCGTCGTTGGCATACTGATTATCGCCGTGATGGTGCTTTATTTCGTACTTGAGATCGTTCATAGCCGCCTCACGGGCAGGAAGACGGCGTGGGTTTTCATCGTCATCGCCTCGGTATGCTTGTGCCTTTGGGGTTTCCAGCACGCGTTGAACCTCTCCCACCATCATGACTCTTCGGCTCTTTCTGGCGGTGGACATTGGTCCATCATCTATGACATTTACGCGACAGGCAAAATTCCGCCGGTGAATCTCTATAACCAGTATTACCAACCGAAGCTTTATCATTGGATCATCGCGATGCTGATGCGTTTCAACGACGCGTTCATCAACATTGGCGACAAACTTGTCGCGACCAACCAAGCTCAGGCAAAGGCCTATCCTTTGTATACGATTTCCGCTTACCATGCCTTGGAACTCACCCGCGTCTTCATGATTGCCTTAGGCATTTTGTCCTTCTATTCGATCTATCGCATTTTCCTTGGCTTAGGCTTATCCGACAAGAAAGTGGGTTTAGCTACCGCGATCACGGTGCTTATTCCGGAGTTTTGGTTCATCCAATTCTTCATGAATAATGATGGCCTCGCCTGCTCGCTTGCGCTTTTTGCCCTTGCCTTGGCACTAGAATTCAAAAGAAAAGAACATATCGTCCCGCTCCTAGGCTCCGCGGTTTCCCTTGGCTTAGCCATGATGGCGAAGCTTAACTCCGCGTTTATCGCCGTTCCGATGGCCTTTATCTTCCTCTATGTTTTGGCGAAGAAGATTCGCGAGAACAAAGAAAACAAAAAAGCCATCCTGACTTTGGTGGGCAAATTCGCGTTATTCGCCGTCATCGTCTTCCCGCTTGGACTATGGACCCCGATTTCGTACAAAATCCAATATGGCATGCCGATTGGCTACGTCTTGGATTTGACCCCTACCCAGCAAGACAAAGAAAACTATGGCATGTTCATCGACCCGACGTTCTATAACTTCTTTGAGCGTTGCTTCCCTTATCCGAGTTCGGATTTGTTCGCGAGCGCCTTCAACTATCGTTGGCGTCATAAGGTCAACGGCGTCTATATCAATGAATACGGCGTCATTGACTACAATTGCTGGACCGCGTTCTTCAAGACGGGTTTCTTCGATGAGTGGGACGACTTCTTCGTCAATCAAGGCTATCTCGCCGGCGGCCTGTTGGTCGCGGGAATGTACATCGAGGCGCTTTTGGCCTATGTCTCGATCATCACCTTCCTCGGCTATGCCTTCGTTTATATCCGCGACCGTTTGTGGAGGCAAAACTTCTTCGCTCCCGCGACCCTGGTAATCTTGGCGGGAACGATGGCCATCGATTACGTCTACTTCGTGAACCGTTATCCCGTGGGCTGTTCCCAAAACGCCCGATACATCATGCCGATGTTCATCCCAATCCAGGGCTTCATCGCCACTTGGATTTGCGATTTAACCGATCGGCTTAAACGTGTCCACGCCGAAAACTCGTCGGCTCAAGCGAACTGATTTTTATCGATAAAACTCTGCAAAAATTTGGTTTTCTTTGCAAAAACCGTCTTTCTTGATTTGTTTTCTAAGTTTTTTATCTAGGCTTTTTGAGTCTTCATCTAGGGGAAGACGGAATTCTTCGTTTATGCGAGCTTGGAATCCGTGTAAAGTGGTGGCGAGGTTATATTTATGGTTATTTGGAGAGCGAGGCTAAACGATATCGACGCGTTATTGAACCTTTTGTCGCAGGTATTGGAGATCCATGCCGAACTTCGACCTGACATCTTTAATCGCGGCGTCACCAAGTACCGAAGGGAAGAGCTAGAGGAAATGGTTTTCGATGAAAACAACCCCATTTATGTGACCAAGATAAACGATGAGGCCGTCGCCTATGCTTTTTGCCAGATTCGGCTCACTAAGTTCCCGCATTTGATGAAGCCGCAGAAGACGCTTTATATCGACGATTTCTGCGTGGACGAAAAATATCGGAAGCAAGGCATAGGGAAAGCCCTTTTCGAATTCCTCGTTTACGAAGCGGAACGCCTTGGCTGCGATGACATCACGTTAAATAGCTGGGTTGGAAACGTTGCGGCGAACGATTTCTACGCAAAGATGGGCATGAAGCCAAGGTCCTCAATCCTTGAATACAAAATCAAATAATCTTTATAACGAAACCAGTACCCCTTGAAGGAATGGGCGACTATCATTAGTCACCGTGAGCAAAAGAAGACTTATCCTTTCCGCTTGCCCTCTCTATCTCCTGTTCTATATGGGGGATGCGTTTCTTTGCAGTTATTTCTCCCTCTATTTCATTGAACGCGGCATTCCCGCGAACGAACAAGCCATTCTTTTGGCATTGATTCCGTTCTCAATGTTTCTGGGTTGCTTGCTTTTCTCTTCCTTGGCCAGAACGGGCAACCGCGCCATATGGATTTACCGCTTTTGCCTTCTTGCCGAAGTTGGTTTGACGATCGGCTACGCGTTTTGCGATTCCTTTTTGTCGTTGGTGATTCTCACGCCTATCATCGGCTTGGTGAATTCGGCGCCGTTTTCGTTGATCGAAGGCTATATCGTGCCTCGCCTAGAGGAAAAAGGCGGGAATTACGCCTTAGTCCGCGTCTTTGGCGCGATTGGCTATGCGGTGTCTCTCCTTGCGGGAGCGGTGCTGCTTCGCTACATCACCATTCACGATTGTTTCTATCTTTCTTCCGGCTTCTTCCTTGGGGCGTTGGCGCTTAGCTTCCTATTACAGGAAAAGCGCGTTGAAGAAGAATCCCTTGCGGAAAAGAAAGACGTGCCCATCTCTTCGAAGCGATTCCATTTATCTCGCGGCGCGGTTATTTTCTGCTTAAGCGCCGCCTTGATTTATGGATCCTTTAACGGATCTTCTTACCTTTTCCCCATCCGGTTGAATCAACTGGGTTTTCTCGACGCAGACTATTCCTTGGCGCGTGGCGTTGGGATGGTGGTGGAGACGGCGTTCTATTTTTTGATTCCGTTGATGGCAAAGCTTTTCCGGAACAAGCGGATACCCCTTTATGCTTGCGGCGTCTTGTTCATCGTTTCTACGTTAAGCGGGGTAATCATGACGGAGCCTTGGTCCTTGGCGTTCGTGTTTTTTACCTTGAGCTCCATTGCCAAGGCGTTTTTGTTTTCCTATGAGGCAACGGTGCTTCGCGGCATCGTGGGCGAAAAAGAGCTAAGCCGCGTTCTCACGATGTCGATGGGCTTGATTAACCTCAATAGCGCGATCCTAAACCTATTCAGCACCACGTTATTCGAGATGTGGGGCTACCAAGGATATTTCGGATTGATTTCAGGCATGGAATTGTTGGGCTTGGGACTTTTGTTTGCCTTGCCACGAAGCGGGAAAGGCGGCGCAGAACCTTCTTCGCTTGAAAACGAGTCCTGCTAAAATAAGCGCATGATTCTGTTTATCAATGCCTGCGTTCGAAAACAGTCGCGGACCTTAGGCTTAGCCAAAGAGGTTTTAAGTCGCTTAGGCGAACCTTATGAAGAAGTTCGCCTTGAGAAGCTTGGGCTTAAGCCTTTAGACGAAGAAGCCTACGAAGAGAGAAACCGCCTTGTCGCCGAAGGCTGCTTCGACGACCCCTGCTTAGCGCTTTCTAGGCAATTCGCCGAAGCGGAGACCATCGTCATCGCGGCGCCTTATTGGGATATGAACTTCCCAAGCCTGCTTAAACTCTACTTCGAACGGGTTTATGTCATCGGCATCGTTTCTTCTTTTGACCAGACGGGAAGACCTCATGGCTTATGCAAGGGGAAGAAACTATATTTCGTGACGACTTCAGGCGGACCGTATTCGCCGCGGTTTAGCTATGACTATGTGCATGAACTAGCCACGGGCATGTTTGGCGTCAAGGAAACGCGCCTTGTCGCCGCCTCGTTTATGGACATTTATGGCGGTGATCCTGAAGCCCGCCTTAAAGAAGCCATCGATGCCTTTGTTCCTTAAAAACGATTCGAAATAAGTGGAGTTTGCAAGGTTTTTACGATTATGAATAACAAATCAAATGAAATAATTCTCGAAGATAAAACCTTTGAACTGCAATCTTTTGGCGGCGTCGAAGCTCCTTTGGTCGTGTTGCTGAATTTCGATAAATCCGGCGAGGAAATCGCAGACCTGGTTAAAAATAATGGCAAGGAATTCAACCTCATCGAAGTCACGGGGTTACGTTGGCAAGATGAACTTTCGCCCTGGCGGCATTTGTCCGTTTTTCATGGCGACCCAGGCTATCGAGGCGAGGGGTTTGCTTTCTTGAGGACGTTGGCTTACGTGATGGTGCCTGAAGCGGTGCACCAATTTGGTTTGAAACCAGCCTCTATCGCGATTGCCGGTTATTCCCTCGCGGGCATGTTCGCGCTTTATGCAGGAACGCGCAGCGAAGCGTTTGACGCCTTGCTCTCCGTGTCGGGGTCTTTGTGGTTTGAGGGCTTCGTCGACTTCGTCAAGGAGCAGGGGATAGCCAAGAAAGTCCGTTATGTTTATTTGTCTCTTGGCGAGGACGAGCCTAGGACCAAAAACAAGGTTTTGTCCACGGTTGGGACGAAGACGGAAGAGCTTCGCGATTATTATCTATCCCAAGGAGTCAAAACCGATTTCGTCTGGAACGAAGGCGGTCATTTCAGCGATGAAAACAAGCGCATCGCCTCTGCCATAATTGCCTACTTGAACGCGTTTTGAGACGAATCATTTGGCAATCTTTATTTACGCTTTCTTCCCGCATTGCGCGCGCTTATAATTGAACTAGACAATTTAAGGAGAAAATATTTCACATGGCTAAAATTGTTAAAGTTCATGGTCGCGAAGTCCTTGATTCCCGCGGCAATCCGACCGTCGAAGTCGAAGTTTTGCTCGACGACGGCACCAAGGCGAGCGCCATCGTTCCTTCCGGCGCTTCCACTGGCGAAAGCGAAGCACTCGAACTCCGTGATGGCGATAAGAAACGCTATGGCGGCAAAGGCGTCCTCAAAGCGGTTGAGAACGTCAACACCAAGATCGCCCCGGCCGTCATTGGCTTAGAAGCGACCAACCAAGTCCTCGTCGATCGCACGATGCTCAAACTTGATGGCACCCCCTTCAAGAAGAACCTCGGCGCCAACGCGATCCTCGGCGTCTCCCTCGCCGTTGCCCGCGCTGCCGCTGCCTCTCTCAAGATGCCCCTTTATCGCTATATCGGCGGCACCAACGGCAAAGTCATCCCGACCCCCTGCATGAACGTCATCAACGGCGGCGCCCACGCGCAATCCAGCGTTGACTTCCAAGAGTTCTTCATCATCCCCGCTGGCTTCGATTCCTTCCGTGAAGCCCTCCGCGCCGGCACCGAAATCTTCCACGCCCTCCAGAAGGTCGTCAAAGAAAAAGGTTACGAGACTGGCGTTGGCGACGAAGGCGGCTTCGCCCCGTCCTGCAAGAACGGCAACGAAGAGCCTCTCGCTTTGATCGCGGAAGCCGTTGCAAAAGCTGGCTACAAACTCGGCGAACAAATCTTCCTCGGCATGGACGTCGCTTCCTCCGAATTCTATGAAGGCAAAGGCGTTTATAACCTCGTCAAGTCCGGCGAAGGCAAGAAGACCACCGAAGAGATGATCCAATTCCTCGAGAAACTCGTTAAGGATTATCCCGCCATCGTCACCATCGAAGACGGCCTTGCCGAATCCGACTGGGAAGGCTGGGCGGAACTCACCCGTCGTCTTGGCGGCAAGATCCAGCTCGTCGGCGACGACCTCTTCGTCACCAACCCCGACTTCGTCCGCAAAGGCATCGTTAGCCATGTTGCCAATAGCGTCCTCATCAAGGTCAACCAGATCGGCACCTTGACCGAGACCCTCGACGCCATCCGCCTTGCGCAGACCAACGGCTACACCTGCATGGTCTCCCACCGCTCTGGCGAAACCGAAGACACCACCATCGCCGACCTCGCCGTTGCCTGCAACGCGGGTCAGATCAAGACCGGTTCCGCTTCCCGTACCGACCGTATGGCCAAGTACAACCAGCTCCTCCGCATCGAAGAAGAGCTCGGTGAAGATGCGCAATTCCTCGGCGTCAAAGCCTTCGCGAACCGCAAATTCTAAGAATCGATTCTCCTTGGAATCCCGTCGCCAGTTGGTGGCGGGATTTTCCTTATCAAAAGTCGGTCTTGCTTTGCAAGGGCAACACTCTTAAGATACTCACCCGAAAGGAGGAACTATTCTATGGATAATAAAGTCGCGAACGTATTGCGTGGCGCATTCATCGTGGTCCTCGGTATCTTAGTGGCCGTTTGTGGCGTTGGCACTGCCCTTGATGTCTACATTGGCGTCGTCGCCATTGTCGCGGGCGTCTTGCTGCTTGCGATCGGCATCTTCTCCGCCGTGAAGAAAATGCCTCTTGCCGTTGGCTGCATCTTGCTTGGCGCCGTCTTGTCGACCATCGCGGTTGCCGTGTTCATGAAAGAACTGAGCTTCGCCGTTCTCGTCGGTTTGATGATCTATGTCCTCATGGGCGTTGGCTTCGGCCTTGTCTTGCTTGGCATCTTGACCATCATCCGTCATGGCCTTTTGCCTGGCATCGTGGAAATCGTCGTCGGTGCGTTGCTTGTCACCTTCACCGCCATTTACCTTGGCTTCCCCGACTTCCAGAAAGCGTTCTGGATCATCGTCGGCATCTTGATGGCCGCCTTCGGCGTCGCCGTCATCGTGTTTGCCTTGATTGACAAGAAAACGGGCAAGAAAAAGTAAGAAAACGCCGCAAAAGTTCCTCGCTTTTCTGGAAATTGCGGCTTTTTCTTTTCTCTTCTTCGAGTAAAGTAATGGTAATGGAACGCGATATAGCCTTTGAAAAAGCCATCTCTTCCGTGAATCCTGCCCTTTGCGAATACATCGAAAAAGAAGTGTTTCCCTGCTACCAAGGCGTGGATCCCGCGCATGACGAAAGCCATGTTCGGACCGTTTTGAAAAACGCCCTAATCCTGGCTTTGGATTATGACGTCGACATGGAGATGGTTTACGTCATTGCCTCTTACCACGATATCGGCATCCGTTATGGCCGCGACGATCATGAAATTACGTCTGCTCGTTGGTTAAGAGGGGATAATGCGCTTAAACGTTTCTTTGATGAAGAGCAAATCGAGACGATGGCCAAAGCAATCGAAGACCATCGCGCGAGCAGCAGCCATTCGCCGCGTTCGATTTATGGTTGCATCATCGCCGAAGCGGACCGAGACCTGGAGCCACATCGAATCTTAAGGCGCAGCCTGCAGTTCGCCAAAGCTCACAACGAAGGCGTAACCGATGAAGAAGTGGTGCGGATATCGTTAAATCACATCAAAGAAAAATACGGCCTTGATGGATATTTGAAACTTTATTTACATGACCCCCGTAACGAAAAAGGGCTAGACACGTTACGGACGTGGCTAGCCACTGGAGAGATGGAATCCATTCTTTGGGAAGAGCTTAAGAAGATTTCTTAACCCAAAGCGACGTCAAGCACCATCATGATGGCAAATCCCGCCATGATTCCCCACGTGCCAAGATGAGGATGTTCCGCAAGATGGGCGTCCGGGATCAAGTCTTCTACGACGACGAAGATCATCGCGCCTGCCGCGAAAGAGAGTAACCAAGGCATCGCCGCGGACAAGGCCGTGGCCAAGAAATACCCACCAATCGCCGCAATCGGTTCGACAAGACCGCTAAACATCCCATAGAGGAAAGCTTTATGCTTGCTTCCCGTCTGGCTTGCCATCGGTAACGCTACCGCCGCGCCTTCGGGGAAATTCTGAATGGCGATGCCAATCGCTAACCCCAAAGCGGCAAGGAAGGCTTCTTGTCCGCCAATGATAGCCGCCCCGCCAAAGGCGAAACCTACGGCAAGGCCTTCCGGAACGTTATGAATCGTCATGGCGAGGAACATCTTGCTGCTTTTGCTTAACGACGAACGGACGCCTTCTTCTTCGCCTGTCCCCGCATGGAAGTGGGGGACCAGTTTATCCACAAGGACCATGAAGAGGCCGCCGACGAGGAATCCGCCTACCGCGGGAACGAATTTCCAATTTCCCATCGATGCCGACTTTTCAATCGAAGGCAGAAGCAAGGACCAGATCGAAGCCGCGATCATAACGCCGCCGGCAAAGCCAAGCAGGACCGTATTGAGTTTCGGGGAAAGGTCTTTTTTGAATAAGTAGACCAAGGATGCGCCCAAAGTCGTGGCCACAAAGATAAGGGCCATTTCAAGGATCGTGATGCCAATTTCGTTCATGTTGCATTCCTCCTCCCGCCTTAAGCAGGAGTTCATCATAGAACGGAAAAATGAATAGTCAACAAAAGTTAATACAAATTAACAAATTAGTTTTGTCGCCCTTTTCTCCTTGCCTTTGCCCTAGAGAAAGCGAACCTTTATATATAAAACAAAGAAAAAGAAGCGAAGAAATGTAAGGATTTCTAAATAATATGTGAATGGAAATTCATATTACTTGATAATTTTTGCTTAGGGTATATTATTCGCGACGGAGGAAAACACTATGTACCGAAAAAACGCATGGAATAAATACAAAGACAAGGCTCCCGTAATGGAGTTCGCCGAAGGATATAAAGAATTCATTTCTTTGGGCAAAACGGAACGCCTTGCGACCATCGAAGCCGTTAAGCTTCTTGAAGCGAATGGCTTCAAAAACGGATTCGAAGCGAAGTCTGCCAAACCTGGCGACAAACTTTACTTCGTGAACAAAAACAAAAACGTCGCGGCCTTTGTCCTTGGCACGAAGCCTTTGAGCGAAGGCTTGCGCATCTTGGGCGCCCACATTGACTCGCCGCGTCTTGACCTAAAAGAGAACCCCATCTACGAAGACACGGGTTTTGTCTTGGCAGATACGCATTATTATGGCGGCGTGAAGAAGTACCAGTGGGTCACCATCCCCTTGGCCCTTCATGGCGTCATCATCAAAAAGGATGGCACGAAAGTCGACGTCAATATCGGCGAGGATCCGAACGACCCCGTCGTTGGCATCACCGATTTGCTCATCCACCTCTCCGCGGATCAACTCCAGAAACCCGCCGCGAAAGTCATCGAAGGCGAAGGTTTGGATGTCTCCTTAGGCTCTATCCCCGTCAATGACGAAGAGAAAGAACCGGTCAAACGCAACATCCTGGCTTTGCTCAAAGAGAAATACGGCGTCGAGGAAGAAGACTTCATCTCCGCCGAGATCGAAGTCACCCCCGCGGGAAAGGCTCGCGATTACGGTTTGGACCGTTCCATGGTAGCCGGATATGGTCACGATGATCGCGTATGCGCGTATACGTCATTAAAAGCCATATTAGACGCGGGCGCGCTCGAATATACGGGCGTGTGCATCCTTGTAGATAAAGAAGAGATTGGCTCGGTCGGCGCGACGGGTGCGCAGTCGGTGTTCTTCGAAAACATCGTTGCGCGTCTAGCCAAGCTAATGGGCGAAAGCGACGCGTTATTCGCGATGCGTGGAATCTTCGAAGCGTCGAAGATGCTCTCGAGCGACGTCTCCGCAGGCTATGATCCTCTTTATGCTTCCGTTAACGATCCCAAGAATGCCGCCTACTTTGGCCAAGGCCTCGTCTTCAATAAGTACACGGGTCGCGGCGGTAAGGGTGGCAGCAATGACGCCAACCCCGAATACTATGCTTGGGTTCGTCGGACCATGGATGAAGCGGGAGTGAATTGGCAAAACGCCGAACTTGGCAAAGTCGACCAAGGCGGCGGAGGAACGATCGCCTACATCCTTGGCAACTACAATATGAACGTCATCGATGCCGGCATCGCCGTCCATAACATGCACGCGCCTATGGAAATCGTCTCCAAAGTCGATGTCTATGAAGCCTATTTGGGCTATAAAGCGTTCCTTACGGCAAAAGATTAATAAGAAAATTCGCGCTTAAATTCGACCTTAAGCGCGTTTTTCTATTAGCAAAAAAGAAATTTTAAAAAAGCTTGTAAATTTAGATACCTAAAGGTATCTACGAAAAAAGTTTAAAAAATTTTGAAAAAAAGTGTTGACGGATTTTTCGAGGCGCGTATAGTTATGTGTTCCGCAGGGAACGCAAGGTTGCAAAACCGGGCAAAACTGCGAAACCACATTACCAAAGGTAATGTGTGGGGAACGTAAGACGCCCCAAGGGAAACCCTCTTCCTGAAAGGTCTGCTCCCTCGAAAGAGGCAAGGCAAATCCTGCCCTAACCCAGGATCTGCTGAGGAACCGCCCGCCAGCCGGTAAACCGGAAAATGGGGCTGGGAAAGATGAAAGAGATTCCTGAAACGGAACCTTGAGGAAGCTTCCCCTAAGGGCTCTCCGCGCAGAACGGAGAAAGCCACCGCCGATCGACCCTGGCGGCTAGTGAAACTAGAGAGAAAGGGAGATGCGGAAAGCCTTGAAAAAGGAACATCCGCGACCGAGGCTCAACGAACTTCGTCGAAAGCCCCGCCCAGGATTCGCCCCCTGGCTCGTGAACGAGAAAACGCGGCGATGCCGTCAAAGTCCTCCTGCGATGGAGGAACACCGCGGCGAAGGGTAACCCCCTGGAGGAATCCTGCCTCCCACTGGTAAACCAGAAGAATCAAGGCCGATGGATGAACTTGGCTCGACACCAAGGGAAGCCGTCCAAGGCGATGGGTAACCCCCGCCGAGGAAAAACCGCTCCTCCAGATAGGCTCTGAAAACATCGGAACTGCCTGTACCGCCACCGTAAGGCCAGCGGCTAAAGCAGACAAGGGGCTGCGGCGAAAGCCGATGCTCCCAACGGAATCCGAGCCGTTGCGCGGTGGAACCGCGAAGAGAAAATCGGATGGATCGTGAGATCCGAAAGGGAGAAAAACCCTAGGCCCCGCAGAAAGGCCGCGGTAAACCGAAGAATCTCTGCTCCTACCGCAATGCGTGGTCCAGACAACCCTCCGCGCGGCAAGGTAGAGGCCCTCTGGCGAAAGCCATAGGCCCGTCGGAAGTCCCACCGGCGCATGAAATGCAAGATATGGGATTGTGAACGTGTCGGTCACCTTCGGGTGGCAGGGGCGTCCATGAACTCCTGGGAATACATAACCAGGACGGTGCCAAAAGAGGCTCGGCGCGCGGTAAACCGCTGGAAAAGCCTCGAACCCAGGTTCTTCCCTGGGGGAGATCAGAGACGCAAGTCCCTGAAGGAAGTCGTTCCACCCTGCAACTCGTGAAGTCGGAACGTGGCTGAGGCACTTAGGCGAACGAAGACGTAACCTAAGGCAAAGGTCGAGACCAGTGAGCGTCCCTTGGCGCGGCGCTGGCCTAGGAAGATAAGAGCTCTTCTCAGCGGTACACCGCAGAACCAAAAACTTGTCTCTGAATCCCATGGGCGTTAGGAACCCACGGTGGTAAGAGTCGAGCCCGCAAGGGCGCGGTTGGTTGGAATCTCCCGCGAGGTAAACCTCGAATACGAGATGTCCCGTCAAAATTGGAGCTATACAGGACGTTAAATCGGAAAGCCGAGCGACACCACGCAGCGATGCGTGGCGTTTTCTTTTTTCCATACCTAATGACAAAGGTTAGTCATCCTGCTTAATCTACCTAAAAATACTGCAAATCAGCCACATTTCTTTCAGAACCCCGGTATTTTATCGGTTTTCTTTGCTCACATAAAAAGCACGATCACCTTTTCTTGGAACTTAAAAATCATTTTTATCCCCGATTTAAGTTGTTTTTGATTTCGTGATTCATGATTGTGTCGGAGGTGCTTAACATGAAAAAACACATTTCCAAGATCCTCTTTGTATTATCCACGGTTGGGCTTCTTTGCTCTTGCGGTTCCTCTTCCAGTAGCAGTGTGGCTTCTTCTAATGGGGGCAACGCTTCTTCCGCGAACACGACTTCGTCCTCTTCTGCAAGCGAGACTTCCTTGAAGACGAACTCGAACGCTTCCTCAGAAGATAGCTCTGCGGTTGAATCTACTTCAGAAGAAAGCGTGAGCTCGCAAATCAGCGTTCCGGAAGGCGGCTTCGTCATCGTCAATGCCGAAACCCAAGAAACGCCTAGCTACACGGATAACGTGTACACCATCGACGAAGGCGGTACTTATTCTTTGGCCGGCACATTCGAGGGAATGATTTATATCGACGTCGCAGAGACAGACGACAAATCTGGCGAGGTCACTTTGGAACTCAATGGCGTCGAGCTCTCTAACGACGCGAATTCCGTCATTTATTGCGCTTCCGCGGATGGCCTTGATATCTCGGCTCAAAAAGGAACCGTCAATACCATCACCGATCTTCGCGCGGTCCAAACCGAGGAAGACGAAGAACAAGGCGGAGGCGTGATCTATTCCAAAGTCGATACCAAACTTAAGGGCAAGGGTCAGCTCAGCGTGGTTGGCACCTACAATAATGGCATCCACGTTACCAAAGACCTTGAAATCAAAAACCTTACCTTGGAGTCGAAAGCCATCAATAACGCGATCAAAGGAAACGACTCTTTAACCATCGAATCGGGCACCATAACCGCGATTTCCACCGGAGGCGATGGCCTAAAGACCGAAGATAGCGACATCTCGAGCAAAGGAAATCAACGTGGCGACGTCCAAATCCTTGGTGGCAATGTGGAAATTTACTCCGCTTGCGATGGCATCCAAGCCGCGCACGACTTCGTTCTTGGCCAAGCCGGATCCGATGTGGGCCCGAATGTTGAAATCTACACGAACAAATATTCCAGCTACACCAACGAGAGCGACATCATTTCCTCTTCGACGGAAACCATGTATCTGCGAACTACAACGAATAGTAGCTCCCTTCGTTACGCGGTCTATTTCTACAACAACGCGGGAGACGAGGGCGTTTGGAGCAACGCCACCTATAAAACCAGCCAAACAAGTGGCGGTTGGGGTGGCAGAGGCACAACCTATTATTACTATGAGTTAGAACGCCCCTCTTCTTACCTTTCGTTCCAAATCTACGCTTTCCGTTCGACGGAGACGGAAAACTCCACTACGGATTATGTGGCGAAGTCGAGCGGGAATACGATTAACACCAGCGCAGATACGGTGACGTTTTCTACCAGCGGATCATCCATCACCACTTCGGGATGGAGCACCTATTCTTCCTCCACTGGCGGAGGTCCTGGCGGTCCGGGCTTCCCTGGTGGCGAAGGAAACACCGATAAAGCCGACGTTTCCGCTAAAGGCGTCAAAGCGCAAAACAACATCTATACCTACAGCGGCTCTTTGAACATCAAAGCCTACGATGATGGCTTGCATGCAAACTATGGCGAAACGCTGGATTCTGGCGTTACTTCCACGGGCGATGTCTATCTTGCTGGCGGCGAAGTCACAATCTATGCCTCTGATGATGGTGTCCATGCCGACCGTCACCTTTATATCCAAGGCGGCAAGACCACGGTCACCAACTCTTATGAAGGCTTAGAAGGCAACCAAATCCATGTCAGCGGCGGAACGGCCGTAGCATATGGATCCGATGATGGCGTGAATGCGGGCAGTGGTTCGCTCACTCCTCTAATTGAAGTTACTGGCGGTCATCTCTTCGCGGCGGTTCCGACTAATGGCGACACCGACGGCATCGACTCCAACGGCAACTTCACTCAAACCGGCGGCGAAGTCATCGTTGCAGGCCCTGCGGGAGGCATGGCTTCGGCGTTAGACACCGACGGCTCCGTTACGGTTCGTGGCGGTTCGCTCATCGTCTTCGGTGGCGTGGAAAAAAGCGTCAGCGCCTCCTCAGGCATCACCTCGGGTACGAAGTCAGGAACTTACTCCAATAAGTCCTACACCGTAACCTTCGCCTCGGGATCCGTCGTTACCGAAAAGCTTCCGAACTATAATTACTCCACCTGCCGTACGTGGAGCGAACTTGGAAGCCTCTCTTCCGTTAACTAAACAAAAAACACGGGATTTGCGGGATTTAAACCGAAATTGCAAGGTTTATCGATTCAAGCAAAGGAAAGCCTCGACCATTTCCTCGGGGCTTTTTTCGCATCCGGATTCGAACCAATAAGCTACGGTAGCGAGGAAGGATTCTTCGATATGGCGGAGCTGTAATTCCTCTGGGACTTCTTTTTGCACGAAGAAGCCCTCGCGAAGACAACGGAGAATAAGTGGGGCGATGTGTTCACGGAGTTCGTTTAGGAAATCCTTTCGACACGATGTGGCCAAAATCGATTGGATGAGTTCTTTTTCGTCGCGAAGATGGTAAAGAACATGCGTGAAAAGGTGTTCATAGTCGAGGATTGAGGCCTGGGAGAAGTCGTGACTCTCCTCTTGTTCCAAG
>JBGUWA010000120.1:0-4626 GCA_045220635.1 Candidatus Alloenteromonas sp.
CCCCGCACGATCCGGCGACCGGCGCGCCGCGTTCGTCGACGCGAAGCGACAGCTCCAACCGCGCGGGCGTCGGCGGTTCCGCGACCGCCGCCTCAAGACGGTTCGTCCCGCCTTCGAGGAACCAGGCACCGGAGTCCCATCCAAGACGCATTGAGACCTCATCCCCCACCAGCGAGCCATCCCCATTCGCGTCCCGCCCGAACGCGACCTCGACGCAGTTGCTCGCGCTCGCGGCCAGCTCGACCGCGCAGCGCACCAGCCGCGCCGTCTCCATCGCCCCTGCCGGCAGCGCCGCGTTCGTCACGCTCTCAGTGTCCGCGAACGCCGCCGTCGGCACCTCCGGCAACGCCACCTCCCCCGCCTGGGTGGAAGAGATAGCGATTGCTCCAGCCAACGGCAAGAAAAAACAAAGGGCACAAGATGAGTTCAAGAACTAACGGCAAATTGTGACTTAATCCATTTTGCCAAATCGGGACCTTTGGCCACCTTGTCATCCCCCCCTAATGATCGATATTTTGCAAGAACTCGGTTTATCCATGTTAAGATGATTGTCTCATCAATGCTTGAACAATCCAACCGAGAAAGATCGACATGATTAGGATCACATTTTCCACATAACGAAGCGGCTACAGCATAGATAACGTAGAACAAAATGTCTGTTTTCTCACTTCGTTCGGCATGTTCATATCTCAAGAGAGTCGAAAACACTCCTTTCCCGATTTTTGCTGCATTGAAGTACGCCTTTAAATCCGCAGATTCGTCATAAAGTTTGTTATAGTTTTCTTCATCCTTGAGAATTGTTGATGGTCGAGCTCTTGCATCGTTTGGTTTTTGAAGAATGATTGCCGTCATGCATTGGCCGAGAAAAGAAACACTGACAATCGATTCGGGTTTCTTGCCTTGGTTTTTGTAATAGTTTTTTCTGCGATCATAATACAATCCGAAAGGCGCAAAATACATCTCAAGATTCATGTGAATTGGATCCGTAGACCGAAGCGCCGATTTGGGAATGGTTGTCTGATTGTTAGTTGCAAAAATAATACGATTGTAGGATTCTTCTCCCCCCGGTTCAATCATCCGAACAAGAAGCATGCGATTGTCGTCTTCGGATGCGACTCCAACTCTTGCAAAGAAATTGAAAATTTCTGTTGATGTCTGCAACCCATTGACAATTTTAGGTTCCTGCAACTGAAATGAAGAAGAAGACAGCGGGATGATTTTCTTCGCCAGAATCGTGACACCATTGTTCAACCACCAAAAATCTTCGGAACCTCGGCTTGACAAAGTTTGTCCGATTGATGTATTAACCGTATTGGGGCCTTGGTAGTCCCGGACATTTGACTCAAACAGATGACTGTTAAGTTTGTGGTCCGCATCTGATATGAAGCGATAATAATCTTTCAACTTAGCAAGTGCAACAAACGCCCCTGTTTCGGCCGCGGCCGAACATTCAACATTGAGAACAAACGTTGTTTCTTCCGCTTTCTGATAAAGCTGAAGAAGTTTCCGTGCTCCAAGGTATTCAATCGACACTTCAGAAGCAGGTAGTACTTCTTTGACAATTTGTTGCAACTCTTCGCCTTGGCGAGAAACATTTTGGGGAGGATCTTTTTCGTTTGCAATGGTTGCGTAGATATAACGGAGTTTGAGCTTGGTCGGATACCGTGCCGCCCCTTGATATAACGCTTTAAAAATTCCGAATTGCTCCAAAAGTGCTTTTGAATATCTTTTGGAATATTTCTCTACCTCGAGGGACAGACTCAAAAGATTGTTTGAAACAGTTTTCCACTTTTCAATGGTATTTTCGCAAAATGATGTTTCAAGTTTTGCTTGAATGATAACGACTTCAATTGTTCCCGAACGGGAATATCCAACATCGGGGATATCATCGGATCGAATCAACCGATTGTTATATAAAACATATACGGCGTCACAGCCTCCATCACCACCAGAACCAACAAGTCCAGAAAGTATCTCGTCCTCGTCCAAATCGTATTCTTTTGCGATTTGGGATGCGACAAAGAATTCAAAGAATGGAGATATATCTTTGAACCGACAATCCTCTTTCATCAATGGCTCAAGAATGCTGTGTCGAATCAGATATTGGTCATTTGACAGGGGCGGTCGCGGCATTTGATTTTCCTTTTCTGTTTTGGATTCGTTTTGTCTTGAGTCATGAAATGTCGAATCACCTCATGGGAGATGCGACAACTAGCAACGTAGCAGAAGTTCGACGAGAAAACAAGGGGTCGAGAAATTTGTGATGATTCGTGGACGGAGGCGGACGGATATTTGCAAAAAGGCCAGCAAAATCGATGTTTTTCGATTGGGCGGAAAACTGAATTGTGGTGAACGAAGACCGGGCTGACGGCGGAAGAGGAAGCAAACGGACGTCATTGCGTCCGTTTGCGCCAAGGTCGCGGCGACAGCTTTCGACGATCCCGAAATCGGAGGTCGGGCGGGCTTTCAGACCGACTCCAGCGAGACGAGCTTCATATCGAAGAGGCTTTCGGCGAGCAGGGTCGGGGTCAGTTCGGGGGCTTTGCGGGAGTCGGCCTTCCGCAGGGCGAGTTCGAACAGCCGGCGCGAGGATTCCGAGCGGTGCAGATACGGGATCTTCCCGTCCGCGGGAGGCTCGCGCGGCGGTTTGCCGCGAAGGAGCCGGCCGCGAAGCCGCCGGCGCAGCGTCGCGGTCGCCTCCGAATCCATTTCAAGATACTCGCGCAGCCGTTGCGATTCGGCCGCCTGCGCGGCGCATTCCTCCGGCGGCGCGCCGTGGTCGAGCATCGCCGCGGCGAACGATTCGTCCGCCGTCTTGAGGCATGCAATCCAGAAATGCGCCGGCTCGATCGCCGCGCCTTGGCAGAACCACGCTTCCGCGTTCGCGACCGCCCAGAGGCGGAGCAAGGGCTTGGATGGTTGGATGTTCATGGTTTTTCAGTTTCCCGCCGAGTCAAAAAGGGATTTCACCCAGAAGCCCAACAGAACGATGAATGGCGAGAGGATCATTGCAGCGAACGCCAGCCAGAGAAAACGCGTGATAGGCGACATGTTTTCGTCGGGCATTTCATCCTCTGGAAACGATGTCCGATCCGGATGGACGCGCGGTTTGTTCGAATCGACCGGACGGCATGTTCCGCTTCTCCCCTGGGAACCTCTCGAATCTTTCCCCCATTTTCGGTGGAGCGGAGTACCGACGGGGCCGATCGGCCTTGTCATCTGGTGGTAGCGGGCCATCGCCCGGTCTACGAAGTCCGGCAAATACAGTTCGAGGTCGGAATCGATGAGCGCGACGAGAACCGGATCCGTTGCAAGGGGTTGACAGCGGAACAGCAGATCCGCACTGGCGGTTGACGTTTCTTCCGAATCGTCCTTCTGGCAATCGGCCAGGATGTCGCGGACACACCGAGCGATCCTGTCGCAGAATCCACGAGCTTCAGGAGCGTCGGCTCCAAGCAACGCGCGGACCTGCCGAACGGGTATGACAGATTCGTCAAGGATATGGCGGGCGATTGAAAGGCCGTTCTTGAACCGGGCTGGATCTTTCCTGCTGGCGTTGATCAGCATGTTCGAGCGTCGGTCGATTTTGCAGAACCGGTCTTCGACCATTCCCCGGACGTCGACATTCCATCGTTGCGGCCGATACATGGCCGCCATGCGGGCTTCCGCGGCGGCGATCAATCCCCGCTCGGCGAAACGTTCCACAGAATCGAAACGGGCCTTGTACACGGCCGTCGGCAAAGCCAGCCGTATCCGCTTGAGAAACGTTTGCGACATTCGAGGATCGTCGATTGCGGCGATTTTGTTTGCAAGTCCTCTCCAGAATGTTTCGTCGGCAGCAATCGTCTCCCATGCGTGGACCGATTCGTCCCAGTGTTGTTCGGCCGATTCACGGATTTTCTCCGTGTCATCCCGGGTTGCAGATTCCGACATCAACCGTGCTTCGCCATAACGGGCGAGGAACGCATGGGCGAGAGCCGTGTTGTGGAACGCCGACGTTCTCGCCAGCCCAGGGCCGACTCCGGCGACTTTCCACATCTCGATCCCGCGTTCAAGACCTTCCGGCGTCCCCAGTGTTGCAGAAACGAGCGCAAGATCGATTTCTCCCCGTTTCACCGGCCAGAACCAGAAAAACGAATGGAGAAACTTCGACTTGGGGTCGTCCAACGCACGGAACGCCGCGTTTAATTCGTCCAAGCCCGGCAGTGCCCAGACGCCCGGCGAATGGACGTGCGGAAACGCCTCATTTACGTCTTCAGCCGCAAGAGCGGCTTCAATGTCCTCCCGCCTGTGCCGGATCGTCTTCGCGTCCGCTTGGACGGAAAGTCCAAGCAGATTGAACGGATTCCTCCGTGGATCGAGAAACGGCGAAAGGTCTAGCATCGGTCAGAAACACATGCGTGCCAACTCGTAGCCGATCAAAAGCGGCAGAAGCACTCGAATCGGAATCCGTAGTGCGCGAATCAAGCGACGATGTCGCCATTCAATTGTGTCAAGCGCGGTTAGCGCGCGGCGGCTACGCGAACCGCCGGCGTTCGCCCAGAGACGTCGTGCCTCCGTCTCGTTGCCGAACGAGAGTTCGATTCGCGCGAGAAGGTCGAGCCCTTCTTCGGTTTCAAGCGCGGG
>JBGUWA010000121.1:0-5019 GCA_045220635.1 Candidatus Alloenteromonas sp.
TGATGGATTATGTCGGATATAAAGCCGCCCACCCACTCGCCTACAATGGCTTCATCTGGGTCGAGACGATGGCCATGTTCTTCGGGCGTTTAGAGATTCTTCCTATCATCTTCGCTCTTTGGAGATTCATCATCGATCCAATCAGGGATATGAGACTCAAATCCAAAAAAGCCCGTCCTTCGATGGAATAAGCCCTTTTGCTCCTTGTAGCCAACTTTTATAAGGGTTATAATACCACTCGCCTGAATTGGGCCGTAGGGGCGTGGTTCAGTGGTAGAACAGAGGTCTCCAAAACCTTTGATGAGGGTTCGATTCCTTCCACCCCTGCCATATGGCTAATACGTTCTTGATACATCGTCGAGAACGTTTTTTCGTCCGAGTGAAAACTCCCCGATTGTCGGGGAGTTCCGTGAAGCTTACAGCTTTGCCGATTCCGCAAAAGGCTCCTATCATGATGGGGCGGACCAACGCACCATCCGAAAGGAGCCTTTCATGTCCTTGGACAACCAAAGTTTAGCCCACACGAGCTGGAATTGTAAGTACCACATCGTCTTCGCGCCATCGATGCACAACTTATTCGACACGGCCAAAGTGGCGATCGATGCGATTATCAGCGGCAATTTATAAACGCGCTTTCGTTTGAAACATTCGGCAAATACGGTTCCGAAACACGAAGCCAAGTGACTATTAAATCTCCTCGCGATGACCATCCATAGGTTATTATCTTTATATGTACACGCATCACGTTCAATATTACGAGACCGATAAAATGGGGATTACCCATCATTCCAATTACATCCGCTTCATGGAAGAGGCGCGGATGGATTTCTTCCGCCAAATCGGATTCGATTACCTCGACTTCGAAAAGATGGGTCTGCTTTCACCAGTGGTGGGGTTAAATAACATTCGTTATAAGAAAACTTCTACCGTAGGGGATGACATCGAGATCGCCGTCACCGTCGCCGCGATCCGTCCGTTTGTATTGACGCTTCGTTACCGCATGTACTTGGAAGGCGCGCTCATTTTCCAAGGCGACAGCGAGCATTGCTTCGTCGACAAACAAGGAAAACTCGTAAAAGTAGGGGAAGACAATTTCCCGGAATTCTATAACGTCATGAAACGCCTGCAGGAAGAAGCGGGCGAAGTCGTGTCCTGATTTCTATAAATCGTTGTGCGCGAGATAGTCTTCTAATAGACCAATCGCGGTATCGCCATCGAAATCCTTAAAGATCTTTATCATGCAACCCGTGATCATTGGATTGAGGTCAAGACTCATCTCCACGGTGCGGGTATCGGTTTTGAATCCATAGCAACGCTTTTGGAAGGCATAGGCCATGCCGAGTTCGACGCAGGCGCCTTCATCCGGCGCGCGTCCATCGAGATTGAAGAACAAAATATCGGCCTTGGCGACTTCCTCGAGATCCTTAGCAAAGATCATCGCGACGAGTTCGTCCTCGGTTTTTCCTTCGAGTTGGGCGGCTTCGTATCCATCGCGGAAGGGAACGAAAACCGTATAGCCGTGCTTTTGCAAAACGCCTGCAAGCTTAAGGCTATATTCCTTTTCCATGGCCGCGAACATCGGGCAGGCAAAATAGACGCGTTTTCCGATTTTCGTCTGGCTTTTGCGCTGATTTTCGGTGTTTTTGAGTAAAGAGGCGGCGAGTTCGGCAGGGCTGATGTTGCTCATGTTTATGCTCCTAGGGCTATCGCGATTTGGGCTTTGTTAGGTCTATGGTAAAACCCAATATCCTGTCGGTCAACGAAAGAAAACATTGGGGCGGTGGGTCGTTAAGATAGCAATCCCCTTTCTATAGAAACGCGCGCATCGTAAAATTTTTGAACAGAAAATCGAGTTTCGATTGTCTTATTGGGTGAAAGGCAAAGATGGGCGTTTCCAAAAGCACCGCATTAGGGTTCATCGCTGGAAAGGAAGAGGCGACGGAGAAGGTTTACTTGGAATACAAGAACCTCATGTACTTCGTCATCGCTTCTTATGTCCCTTCCAAAAGCGATTGCGACGATATCCTAAGCGAGTCCTTCCTTCGGGCGATGCAGCATAAAGAAGAACTGCAGGACCCTAACAAGCTCAAGGCCTTCCTCGTCTCCATCGCCAAGAATCAGGCGCTCAACTTCTTGAAGAAGAACCGTGAGGAGCCCTTCTCGGACGTCATCGACGAACTTTATGGGGAAGAGGATCGTTCCAACGAAGTCTTGATGCTCATCGAACCTTTATTGACGAGCAAGGAAACCATCGTCATTTATCTCAAAGCGGTCTTCTCCTATTCCTGGCAGGAAATCGTAGCGGAAACGGGCATCCCCGAATCCACTGCGAGACGGCTTTATGCCAGCGCCAAGGAGAAACTGCGGAAAGGACTCCTATGACTTTTGATCAGAAGATGAAGAAACATGGCACGGAAAAACTCGATGAACTCGTGCCAAACCCTTATCCGAAAACCCGACGTTTTCCACTTTGGGCCAAGATCGCGATCCCCGTCGGTGGGGTAGGGCTTGTCACCGCGGTTACCTTGGCTGCCCTTTTGCCCAATCTATTGGTAGCGCCTTTAGGCGAAGGATTCTTTGCCACGCCGACGAAGGCCAACAAAATCCAATCCCTGAACACAAGTTATGTGGAGCGTATGTCACCTAAAGCATTAGAAAGCCTAGACGCGTATTTCGCGGATTCGAATAACGAAAACTTCGTCCTTTCTCCTGCCTCTTACCAGCTTGCGGTTTCCTCTTTGGCGGCCGTATCGGAAGGGTTTGATTTGGCTTCGTTTGGCCTAATCGATGCCGAAACGGACACCAAAACGCTTTTGGAGTCTTGGAACTTCCTCTACGAGAACACGGATCCCGAGCATTCGGCGTATTGCCGTTTTGATAGTGGCGTCCTCCATCAGCAAGTAGGGGGTTCGTATCGCTTCGACAGGCAGAAGCAAGAGAAGGTGGCTAGCGATTACATCGCCACTTCGGTCGCTTCGTTACGGGATTACCATAAGCAAGCCACATCCTATTTTCGCGATGCCGTTGGCCTAACCATCGATATCCCCGATCCAAAGCCAACCGCCGATGGCGTGATTACCTATGGGGCGCTGAAGATGAAGGATTACGTTCCTGGTGGCATGGGCTCATCGGAAAAACCCTTCCGCGCCAAGGACAAAACGATTTCTGCCCCCTCACGTTCTTTCGGCTCGATTTATTACCCCGCTTACCTTCCTTATTATCAGGGCGAAGGGTATCAGGCGTTTCAAATGAAGATCGAGAACACGAGCCTTCTCATTCTTTTGCCCGATGAAGAAACATCCTTGGAATCCATCTCAATCAGCAATGCCTATACTTCCTTCATGGAACATAAGCAAACCCACATGGCGATGGGCTACGTTCCCTATTTCCATCTCCGCACGGAAGGGGAGGACCTTACCAGCGCCATAGCCAAACGCCTCACGGGCAAGGAAAAGTTCTACGACAAGCTTTTGGCGGATGACGTCATTAATAACCTCTCCCTTTCCAGCGTCCTTCAATCTTCGGATTTCGAATTCAATCGTTATGGCGTTTCGGGAGAAAGCATCACCGTCATTCAAACCGCGGGATCCGCCGCGCCAGAAGAACACAAGGTTCTTGAACTCAATGTCGACCGCCCCTTCTATGCGATTTCATTGAAAGACGGGTTCCCTTTGTTCGTGAATAAGGTCAATGATCCTTCACGATAAGGAAACAACTTTTCGTCGAGCAAGTCATTTCTTTCGCGGACCTCTCTATTTTGGGAATGAAGTTGCCTCCGTTTTCCCTTAAAATGATTGAAGACAGGGAGGAAACGTTATGGATCCGGATTTGATGGCAGAGTATGCGAAAATGGGAATGCTAAGTCGCCGTGACAGCCAGTTCGTGGATGGCTTAAGCGTCGATTTCGTCGTGAAGCGTGGCAAAGATACGTTTAGGCAAAGCACCGCATTATATAAACGCGATGACACGTTGTGGTCTTTCCCAGCCCAAGGCTTTGAAGGGGTGGAGGAGTTCGTGATCAAAGCCAGTATGGAGGTGTCGTTCCAAGAGATTACCCTTCTGGCAAAGCTTTCTTCTGGCGAAGAGGCCATCCTGCTGCACGAGGACCACGCCAAACCCAAGAAAACCTACGAAGCCAAAACGGTCGTCAATGGCGAAACCTACGAAGTGAAGCTCTCGACCAAATAACCACGAAACAAGATGAAAGGCGGAAGATCATTTCTCCGCTTTTTCTTTATATTTGAAAGATTTTCTCCGCAAAAACGTGGTATTTTCCGTTTTGATAAAGCCACCAAAGATGGTAAGCACCCCCTAAATCCGCTTGGTGGGGGAGCGGGGATATACCTAAGCAAACGCGAGCAGGATTGGCGCACATTATTACGCCCGCGCTTGTATGTTAACCAAAGCGAGAGAATAATATTGACGTTTTAGGAGGTGTCGCATGGAAGAGATCAACAATTTCATCAAGACAATCATGGAAAAAGACCTTGAGGAGGGCAGGGTGAAACAGATCGTTACCCGTTTCCCGCCCGAACCCAACGCCTATCTTCACATCGGTCATGCCCGCGCCATCGTCAATGACTTCGAGCTCGCCGCCAGCTTCGGTGGTTATACCAATCTTCGCTTTGATGACACCAACCCCGTCAATGAAGGCGCCGAATACGTCGATGCCATCTTGGAAGACCTCAAATGGCTCGGCTACACCCCAAAGAACGTTTTCTTCGGCAGCGACTATTTCGAGAAGACCTATGAGAAGGCAATCCTCCTCATCAAAAAGGGTCTTGCTTACGTCGACGATTTATCTCCCGAAGAAACGACCGCTTATCGTGGCACGTTGACCGAACCGGGCAAAGAATCCCCCTGGCGTAATCGCTCGGTGGAAGAAAACCTCGCCTTGTTCGAGCAAATGCGTGAGGGCAAGTTCGCCAATGGCGAGAAAACCCTTCGCGCCAAAATCGACATGGCCTCGCCCAACATCAACATGCGCGACCCCGTCATGTATCGCATCATCCACGTCGC